>JBAIYC010000099.1:0-4030 GCA_037916085.1 Nitrospirota bacterium
TGCTTGACGAGGGACGCCAGGGCGCAGCCGTGCTTGATCTTGAGCCTCTCCGCCTCCGAGGTGGCAGTCCGGAGGCCGATGGTGATGTCGTTCGTCACGTGGTTCCCCCCGATGGGAAGCACGCCGGTATAGAACAGGCTCCCTTCGCGGAAGAGCGCCATGTCCGTCGTGCCGCCGCCGATGTCCACGACGGCCACGCCGATCTCCTGCTCCTCCGCCGTAAGGACCGCACGGCTCGATGCCAGCGGCTGAAGCACCAGGTCCTGCACGTGCAGGCCGGCGCGGGAGCAGCTCTTGACGATGTTGTTGATCGCGGTGACGGCGCCGGTGATGATGTGCACCCGTACGTCGAGCCGGGTGCCCGACATCCCGAGAGGCTCCTTGATCCCGTCCTGGTCGTCGATGATGAACTCCTGGGGCAGTACGTGCAGGATCTGCTGCGTTCCCGGGATGTCGATGGAGCGCGCCGTGTCGATCGCCCGGGCCACGTCGGCATGGCCCACTTCGCGGCTCTTGATCGCCGCAACTCCCTGGGACTTGAGCCCCTTGATGTGATCCCCCGAGATGCCGACATAGACGGCGTTGATCTCGACGCCGGCCATCATCTCGGCCTCCTTCACCGCCTTCTTGACGGACTCAACGGTGCTGTCGATGTTCACCACCACGCCCTTCTTCAGGCCGTGGGAGGGGCTCAGACCGATGCCGATGACATCGACCTGTCCGCCGTCCTTCACCTCGCCGACGATGGCGCAGACCTTGGTCGTCCCGAGGTCGAGCCCTACAACGATATTGTCCGGTCGTTTGGCCACAGCCACCTCCACGGGTCGCGGATCAGGCGCGCCTCTTCGGTCCCTGTCTTCGGACCCCTGATCCCTGGCCCCTGATCATCACGGCCGCCTGGCGTTCCGGCCGCAGTTCAATACAGGTGTAGTCGAGATGCCGCTGGTTCATGTCCGCCACGATCTCGCCTAGACGTCTGAGCTTTTCGCCGTAATTGCCGTATCCCATGCGAAACTCGTGGTCAGCATACAGGATCGCGACTGTCTCCGCCGAGTCCGCCTTTACCGTCACCGCTGCCTGGTCCCATCCACCCCGCTCCCGAAGCTGGTCCAGGAGCTCGAACGCCGCTGCCACACCGTCGCCGGTCAACGCGCGTCCTGCTGCCGCCCGGTAGTCCCGGACGGCGATCGTCGGAAGGCCGGCTTCGTTCGCCGGAGCCGCCGGAACAATCACCACGCCGTCGCGGTCGATGAGGAACCTCCCGTTCGCGGCCTGCAGCACGGCCCGGGGTGCCCGCTCAGTGATGGTAATGCGGATCCGACGGGGCCAGTTCCGTTCGATCCGGACGTCCCGAACCCAGGGATTTGCCAGAGCCTTCCGTGCGGCGGCATCAAGGTCGACGCGGAAGATGTTCTGGCCCGCGAAGATTCCCGCGAGCGCCCGCACCTCGCCGTCGCTCACCTGGCGGACGCCGTTCACATCGACACCGACGATCTGGAACACCTCCGCCCGGGACACACGCTGGTAGCCGCGCCATGCCCCATAGCCGAGCGCGGCCAGGATCACGAATACGAGAACCGTCCAGAGAGCTCCGGAGCCGCCGGTCCCGCGCTTCTTGCCGGACCGTTCGGCGGTCACCCGTTTCCTGACAACGCGATCCCGCTTCAGGCGGGCGGATTTCGGGACCTTTACGTGCTTATAGTCGCGCATCGCACCTTGCTCGTTTCTCGTTACTCGTCGCCCGCCACCGCAAGCCGCAGGATCTCCTCCACCAGCTCCGGGAACGCGATGCCTGCGCCCTGGGCGATCTCAGGCAGCAGGCTTGTAGCTGTCATGCCCGGGAGGGTATTCACCTCCAGGATATATGGCACGCCATCTTGATCGATGATGAAGTCCACCCGGCTGTAGCCGCGGCATCCCAGAGCCCGGTGCGCGGTCATTCCCGCATCGAGGGTCCTCTGGTACACCGCTTCCGGGACCCGGGCAGGAAAGAAATGCTGCGACCCTCCCGCTTCGTACTTCGCCTTGTAGCTGTAGAAGATGTCCTTCGGCACGATCTCGATGGCGCCCAGCGCCCGCGACCCCAACACTCCCACCTGTACTTCCTTGCCCCGGATGTACCGCTCGACAAGGATATCGCGGTCATAGCTGAACGCGAGGTCCAGTGCAACACCGAAGCCCTTCTCGTCCTGCACGATGCTCACGCCCACGCTCGACCCTTCCCTGCTGGGCTTCACCACCATCGGGAACCCAATCTCGGTCCGGGCCCTGCCGAGCGGGTCACGGTCGCCCTTCTCAAGGACCAGGAAGGGACCCACGTTCAGCCCCCAGGAGCGGAACACGGTCTTGGACACGATCTTGTCCATTCCCACAGCGGAGGCCAGGATGCCCGAACCTGTATAGGGAATTCCCAGGACCTCGAGCAGACCCTGGATCGCGCCGTCCTCGCCGAACTTCCCATGCAGTCCGTTGAAGGCGACCTCGATCCTCTCCCGATGCAGCAGTTCCGCCACATCGCGCCCCACATCGATCGCGACGGCGTCATAGCCCTTGCCCTGGAGCGCCTTCAGGATGGCCGCACCCGATGCAAGCGACACCTCGCGCTCCGACGAGAGCCCTCCCAGAAGAACGCCGATCTTCTTCTTCGTCACGAGAGCCATTGCGTGTTAGCTCCAAATCACAAATTTCAAATCTCAAATACTATCCAGGCATCAATACGCCAGGGTCCAAGACGTTTCTGACTTCTTCCTTTGGGATTTGTTGTTCGTGATTTCGGATTTCTCCTCCTAATCTTCTCCGATGATCTTGATCTCGGTCTCCAAGCGAACCCTGTGAACCTCGAGCACCCGCGCCTTCACGATCTCCATGAGCTTGATCACATCCGCCGCCGTGGCACCGCCGAGGTTCACGATAAAGTTGGCATGCTTCTCCGAGACCTGTGCACTGCCGACCGTGAAGCCTTTGAGCCCGGCGCTCTCAATGAGCTTTCCGGCAGCATCGTCCAGAGGATTCTTGAAGACCGACCCGGCGCTCGGAAGACCGATCGGTTGACGCTCCGCGCGCTGTTGCATGATCTCTTTCACCCGAGACCTGATGCGGTCCTTATCTCCGTGGCGCAGGATCATCCTCGCTGCCAGAACCGCGTGTCCGGACGGGACGGATGCGGAGCGGTAGCCGAAGGCCATCTCGTCGCGGCGTCGCTCGAGCAGTTCCCCGTCGGGCGACAGCAGCGTTACTGAATCGACGACATCTCCGATCTCTCCCTGCGCGGTGCCTGCGTTCATGCAGAGCGCGCCGCCCACCGTGCCCGGGATCCCCGCGGAGAACTCCATCCCGGTGAGCCCCTTCTCCACAGCGAAGTTCAGGACGCGGGCCAGCGGCACGCCTGCCTCCGCTACGATCACGGCATAGGCCCCCCCGATGGCCCGATACTCGTGAGCGATGCTGATCGCATCGAGATGCCTCAGGCTGATCACCGCGCCGCGGACCCCCCCGTCCCGCACCAGCAGATTGCTGCCGCCGCCGATGATCGTATAGTCGATCTTCCCGGCGCGCAGCTCCCGGAGCAGCGATGCGAGGTCCTCTCGGTCCGCAGGGAAGACCAGCGTGTCGGCCGGCCCGCCGATGCGGAAGGTGGTGTGCGCGGCGAGCGGCTCGTTCAGCTTGATCTCGCCCCGCAGGTTCTTGAAAATCATGACCTGAGCCTCTCCAGGACCGCTTCTCCCAGTTTCCAGACGTCTCCCGCTCCGAGCGTCAGGAGCAGGTCGCCCTCGCGAAGCGATCCGGCCAGGTACTCCACCACCTGGTCGCGGCCGGAAATATAGGCCGCGTCCTTGTGGCCGTAGCGCTTGATCCCTTCATACACCGCCCGGCCGCTGACCCCCGGAATGGGCTGCTCACCTGCCGGATAGATGTCCATGATGATGACCCGGTCAGCCTGGTTGAAGGCAGTGAAGAACTCTTCCATCTGGTGCCTCGTCCGCGTGTACCGATGGGGCTGGAACAGGCAGACCACCCGGCGGCCAAGCGC
>JBAIYC010000100.1:0-3073 GCA_037916085.1 Nitrospirota bacterium
GGCGGCTATTCGTTCATCGTCATGGGGACGCACGGGCGGAACGCGCTGCTCAACGCTTTTTTCGGCAGCACTGCGCGGGAAACGATCTTGAACGCTCCGGTCCCGGTGATCACGGTCCATTCGGGAAGCTGATCCTGTTCAGCTTCGCTGGAATGGCTCAGTCTCGGACCCCGCGGCGATGCATGAGGGGAAAGGGAGGTTCCTGTCATGGAAGAGACCATTCAATTCAAGCTTAACGGCAAACCGGTATCGCTGCCTGTTGACGGAGACCGCAAGCTCCTGTGGGTCCTCCGGACCGACCTTGGGTTGACCGGCGCAAAGTACGGGTGCGGCGAGGGGCTGTGCGGCTCCTGCACGGTGCTGGTGAACGACGAGGCGGTGCGGTCCTGCCAGACGGAGCTGGAGGATGTCAGGGGCAAGGAGGTCGTGACCATCGAAGGGCTGGCGCGGAGCGGCGTCCTCCATCCGCTCCAAAAGGCGTTCATCGAGCACGATGCCTTGCAGTGCGGCTATTGCACGCCGGGCATGGTGCTGCAGGCCTACGCTTTGTTCAAGAAGAGCCCCCGTCTCTCGCCGCAGCAGATCATCGAAGGGATGGAGGGCAACCTGTGCCGCTGCGGGTCCCATCCGCGGATCGTGCGGGCCGTGCAGGCAGCTGCAGCGCAGAAGCGGGGAGGTGGGTAGGATGAGCGACGGTCCCCTCATGGAAGAGAGCGGCAAAGGAAAAGACACCGGCGGCATGAACCGCAGGGAATTCCTGGAGCTGACCGCCGGCATCGTTCTGTACTTCACCATCGGAGACCTGCCGGTCTTCGCACAGGAAGGTGCGCGCAGGCCTGCCGTCAACCTTCCGCAGGACTTTAACGCGTTTCTCCGCATCGGTCTCGACGGGCGCGTCGCCTGCTATACCGGTAAGATCGAGATGGGCCAGGGCGTCATCACGTCACTTGCGCAAATGCTCGCCGACGAGCTCGATGTGCCGCTCGACGCGGTGGACATGGTCATGGGCGACACCGATCTCTGTCCTTGGGACATGGGGACCTTCGGCTCAATGTCCACGCGCTTCTTCGGCCCCGCGCTCCGGTCCGCCGGGGCCGAGGCGCGAAGGGTGCTGATGGAGCTGGCAGCGGAACGGCTGAAAGCGCCCGTCGCCGACCTTGCGACGGACCGAGGGGTCGTGTTCAGCCAGAAGACCAGGGACCAGCATATCACCTACGGGGAGCTTGCCCGTGGCGAGCGGCTCGAACGGCATCTGACAGGCACGGTCGCTGTCAAAAGGCCCGAGTCATTCAAGATCATGCACAAGCCGGCGCTCCGCAAGGACGGCCGGGACAAGGTCACCGGTACGGCCAAGTTCGCCGGCGACGTCCATGTGCCGGGCATGCTCTATGCAAAGCTCCTCCGGCCGCCGGTGCACGGCGCGAAGCTCGTCGATGTCGATCTATCCGAGGCCCGTCGTGTGAAGGGCGTCGAGGTCGTACAGGATGGCGATCTGATCGCTCTCCTGCACAGATACCCGGACGCTGCCGCATCAGCTCTTGCAAAGGTCAAAGCGAGCTATGACCGGCCGCATGCGGCCGTGGATGACGAAACGATCTTCGACCATCTCCTCGCCGTTGCTCCTGAGGCCACGGTCCTTGCAGAGGGGGGCGATCTCCAGAAGGGCACCGGTGAGGCGGCCGCGGTGGCCGAAGCGACCTACCTGAACGATTATGTCGCCCACGCAACGATAGAACCGCACACCGCCGTGGCGCACGTCGAGGGGGACAAGGCCGTCATCTGGGCTTCGACCCAGACGCCTTTTGCCGCGAAGGAAGAGGTCGCCAAGGAGCTGGGCATTGATCCGAAGAACGTCCGGGTCATGCCGGTCTTCGTCGGCGGCGGCTTCGGCGGAAAGAGCATGAACCGCCAGATCATCGAGGCCGCGCGCCTTTCCAAACGGACGGGTCGGCCGGTGCAGGTCGCCTGGTCGCGCGAGGAGGAGTTCTTCTTTGACTCCTTCCGTCCAGCCGCCATCGTGAAGGTGAGGTCGGGTGTGACGGATAAGGGACGCATCTGCCTGTGGGACTATCACGTCTACTATGCAGGTGAGCGGGGCGCTCAGCACTTCTATGACATCGCGAACCACAGCACGACAGCCCACGGATCCGGCTGGGTGGGGCCGCCGGGCTCGCATCCCTTCGCGACAGGACCCTGGCGCGCACCGGGGAACAATACGAACACCTTTGCCCGGGAATCCCAGATTGACACTATGGCCGCCAGTGCAGGGATCGACCCGGTCGCATTCCGCATGCAGAACCTCGGCGACGCGAAGATGCGGCGCGTGCTGCAGACCGCGGCCGAGAAGTTCGGCTGGAAGCCGTCCACGTCGCCGAGCGGCCGGGGCGTGGGCGTTGCCTGCGGCATCGATGCGGGAACATACGTTGCGGCCATGGCTGAGGTGTCGGTCAACAAGGCCACAGGGACGATCAGCGTGAAACGGGTAGTCTGCGTGCAGGACATGGGCCTTGCGATCAACCCTGAAGGCGCTGCGATCCAGATGGAAGGCGCGGTGATGATGGGCCTGGGATATGCTCTGAATGAGCGGGTCCGGTTCCGGGGAGGGGACATCCTGGACCGCAGTTTCAACACCTATGACATCCCTCGATTCTCCTGGATGCCGGCAATCGAGACCGTGATCATCGAGGACAGGGGTGCTCCGCCCCAGGGCGGCGGGGAACCGGCGATCGTCACGACGGGCGCGGTCATTGCGAACGCAGTCCGCGACGCCACCGGAGCCCGCCTTTTGCGGCTGCCAATGACGCCGGAGAGGGTGAAAGAAGCGATCAAAAGATCAACGGCAGCATGAGGGGCATTGTAGCTTCCGTTCAGCGCACGCTGCGGAGGCAATCTCTGCGTCGCGAAAGAAATGGCTTCCCCATGGAGATTCGCTATCTGGCAGAAAGTCCGGAAGTCGTGCCGATCCTTGCCGCGTGGATATTCAAGGAATGGTCCTATCTCTATCCGGAGATGACGCTGCAGGGCGTCGTCCTGTTCCTGCGGGAGCGGGGGAACAGGAAGCAGCTTCCCCTTA
>JBAIYC010000101.1:0-5468 GCA_037916085.1 Nitrospirota bacterium
ATACGCTTGAAGGACGCGGCGAAATTAGGATTCACGCGGTGCGTGCTGCCTGCTGTGAACGTGGAGAAGATGGAGAAGACCCCGGCCCTCAAGAACATGCAGCTCATGGGGGTAAGGACCGTGGATGAGGCGATGGAGAGGTTGTTCTAGACCAAAGTTGTTTTGGACGCGGATTCACGCGGATAAGACGAGATATAAGCCCGCTAAAGTGAAATTCGATGCATGCCATCAGATGTCTTAATCCAACAGAGCGGTCATCAAAAAGATATGATGCACATTGGGCGCGTATTCTTTGTACTTCTACTCTTTGCCTTCGTGGTTGGTTGTTCTTGGACCGGGAAGGCCATCTATTTTGAGCCTGTCGAACAGACCAATTGGAACCTAAAGGTCTACGAGAATAACATCCTGCGCCCTCCGGCACCGCCAACAGCGGAGTATCGCTGCGATAGAATGACGCTCGTGTTCCGATCTTCAGAGGCTGGACAACGTATATATACCGGTGGCCCTATGTTGGTACCTGTGATCCCTATGTTCGGCATGATTGATATTCAGCCCGGTCGCGAAGGTATAGAAGCAGCTTTTTCGATTGAAGGATTGATTGAGGACCCTGCGTTAGATACAAGTAGTCTTTATCTTATTGTGGACCAAGATGGGAGAAGAATTAATGCTGACGAATTCAAGGTACGTCATTTTGACAACAGCGGATCACATTATTATAATTACCATTTTAAATCCAGTCTCTTGGGTATTAATAGATTTACAGTTGTATTAGATAAGACCTTGCAGAATTGCACGATACCTTCAATAATGTACGAGGTTAAGGATTATATGTTATTTTGTCCTTTCTGGTTACCGGCTGCGGCATATCGCTAAGCAATTAACCAGCAGTAGGTCGAGTAAAGCACAGCGCAACAAGACAAGAACTAATCCGCGTTCATCCGCGAAGATCCGCGTCCCATTTGGTTTTTGACTGGATTCCCGCTTTCGCGGGAATGACGGACCATTAAGACACATATCACCATGCCCATCGGCAAGCTCTGGACATTTTTCGGCAACCGTCGCGGGATGATTATCCTCCTCCTCCAGCTCGCCCTCCTGCTCGTCTTCCTTCATTATTATAGCGGCTACCAATCAAGCGACCGGTGTGTCGCCTGCCACGCGGACAAGGACCGCATGTCGAAGCTCGGCTACCCGCAGTTCGTCATGACGCGCGAACAGGTGCAGAAGGAAGCGCGCCATCCGAACACGGAATGCCGAGACTGCCATCTGGGGAACGGACTTGCCGATGAGCCCGACCGCGCGCACAAGGGGATGCTGAAGCTCATCGTGCTGGACAATGACCTGAACGTGATGCCGAGGAAGGGGCACGTGACGCGGATCATGCCGTCCGGCACCGATCGTCAGCGGAACATGCTGCCTCGCCTCGCCGACGGCGAGCTCGACTATGACGTCGGCACGCTCATGTGGCACGACCGGAGCCCCGTGACGCTCGGCTATGACCCGAAGATCGCGGAGAAGACCTGCGGCAAGGCCGCCTGCCATCCTGACCAGGTGAAGCAGTTCGCAACGAGCAACATGGGCTCGAACTTCCGCCAGCGGTCGATGCGGACCTGGAACGACATCCACGGCCCGAACAATTGAGGGCCGTCCTTCGCGGACACCCAGCCGGTCGGCAGGGCGGAAGGCGACAGGTTCTCCTTCGAGAATACTCAGAAGATCATGGCGGAGATCAACGAGCCGCTCTCTCACGAGCAGGCGATGGCCAAGCAGAAGGCCTGCAACCTCTGCCACACCGGCTGCCTCGACTGTCACTACTCTCCCACACCCGAACGTGGCTCCCACGGGTTCAGCCGCATCCCCCCGGCTGCGAACTGCACCGGCAACGGCAGGAGCACCTTCGTCTGCCACGCCGGGACCATGGAGCGCCGGCGCGGGGACAGCTACCTCGGCAAGGACTACTCCGAGCCGCCCGGACTTCCCGAGGATGTGCACGTGAAGCAGAAGATGGAGTGCGTCGACTGCCACCAGACGGGCGAGGGAGGCATGGGCCACATCGAGCGGCGCGCCACCTGCCAGGACTGCCATCCCGAGGTCGAAGATGCGATGGCAAAGAGCATGCACAAGAACGTGGCCTGCGAGGCCTGCCATGTGAAGGTCCTGGGCGGCTACGAGATGACCTCATGGGGGCCGGGCAAGATCCTGGACCAGCCGAACCCCTTCAAGAAGTACTCGCTCTACTACGGCCCGCAGGAACCGCCGATCCTCATCAAGGACCAGAAGGGCATCTGGATACCGGTCAAGATCTGGCCGAACAGCATGGGCGGCTTCAAGAACACGGTCCAGCCGAAGCCGGGCCTCGTCTTCCGGTGGCCGAACGGCGAGACGCGGGACGCTTTTGCCCAGCTCGGCACCTTCAGCTTCCCCGGCGGCAACAACAACTATCTTGCCTGGCTCCAGGTGGAGCAGGTGGCGCACCCGCTGGGAAAGTCGCGCACCTGCGGGAGCTGTCACGATGGCGCGGCGCAGGTCGCGAAGGTGACCTGGCGGTTCTTCGACACTCAGGGTGCGGAGCCGTTCACGGGAAGTCAGGAGGTCGTGGCGGACAGGAACGAGCTCCATGTGAAAGACATCAAGGCCACGTCGAAGATCACGCTCATGGAAGGCGGGAAGATCGAGAACTTCGCAGCATGGATAAAGCTCGGCGACATCTGGAAGACACGCGGAGACTTCTCGATCCCCAAATCCGATCCCGTGAAATACCGGAAGCTCAAGACCGGCATACGCGAGGCGATGAATAAACTTGACGCCCAGGACCGCGAGCTCAAGCGGCGCGAGGACAGGGGCGAGGACGTGAAGAAGCTCCGCAGACAGTGGCGGGCGGAGAAGGCGGCGGCAGTGCATGAACACCCCCTCTCCCCTTGAGGGAGAGGGACGGGGTGAGGGGCAAAAGACCGAAAGCAGGCTAGTGATCTCCCAATGAACTATCCACCGAGCAAACGTGACGACAAGATCGACCGCCATGACGCGCTCAGGACCGCACTCATCGCATCAGGTCTGCTCTGGGGGCTCCTGCTCTACGGAGCGAACTTCGACGCGGCGTTCCACGAGAAGCTGCACAAGGTCCTCGGTGACGAACCGAACGGTTTAAGATTTGAGCTCTATATCCTGTTCTTTACGTTCCAGCTCGCTGTTCCGATGGTCTTCTTCCTCTATCACACCTTGATTACGCGGACCTATGCAAAGGAATACAAAGGAGCACTCGTTCACGCCGGAGAGGTAGGAGCATTCGTCGGCTTGATCGGGTATCTAAAATATCTTGTGACGGACACAGGAGAGGGGCCGCAGATCAGAAGGTCCAAGCTCATGACGGTCGCGGGTATACTGTATCTCATCGGGATCGTCGGCTGGTGGATTTACTGGACTGACAAGCACGGCCTATGACATGATGTATTGGTTCCTCGATTCCCGTTCCCTGCTCACTCCCTGTGACAGGCGGGAAGACAGGGATAGGACGACCTGATGAACACCCTCATTAAGACTATCGAGATTATCGGCATTTTCGCTTTCGCCCTCTCGGGCATCACCGAGGCGCGCAAGAAGGGCATGGATCTGGTGGGCGTGTACGCCGTCGCGATGGTCACGTCCTTCGGCGGAGGCACGCTGCGGGACCTCGTCCTGGATCGCCATCCGCTCTTCTGGGTGGAGCACTACTGGTATCCCGTGATCCTCCTGTTCCTGTCAGCACTTGCAGGAGCGATCGTTCGGCATGTGACCGAACACGTTCGGACCCTGACGGTCGTCCAGGTGCTTGATGCGCTGGGTCTTGGCCTTTTCGCCGCCTCCGGAGCTTCGGTGTCCCATCAGGCAGGCACGAATCCCTTCATCTGCTCGCTCATCGGTGTCATGACCGGGGTGGTGGGCGGCGTTCTCCGGGACATCATCTGCAACGAGATCCCCTATGTGTTCCAGCGCACGGAGCTCTACGCGACCTGCGCATTCGTCGGGGCGTGGTCCTATCTGCTCGTTATTGGCACGGAAGGAGACGAGCTGCTGGCGGTCATGAGCTGCATCACCATCACCTTCATGCTGCGGGCACTGGCAATCCGGTATAAGATCAGGCTGCCGATTTAGAATCGGTCAGGCATGAGGGGTGAGGCGAAAGGAATGAACGATGAGGAGGAATCCTAGATGCCATACGTAAATATCAAGATCACGAACGAAGGCGCGACCGTGGAGCAGAAGGCACAGCTCATCCAGGGTGTAACGAAGATGCTGCAGGACGTCCTGGGCAAGAACCCCCAGACGACGGTGGTCGTCATTGAAGAAGTTCCCACGGACAACTGGGGCATCGGGGGAGAGAGCATCACGGTCAGGCGGAAGCGGGAGAAGAAATAACAAAGGCGTTTGGAACCACGGGACTCGTCTGCTCCTGTTAGAAGGAGTTTCTATGCTCATCGTACTGCATCATTCGGCTACGGCAAAGGACGTCGAGAACATCAAGAAGACCATCGTGAAGATGGGCCTCAAGCCGGTGGCCATTCCCGGCGCCGAGCGCACAGCCATCGGCGTCATCGGTAACAAGGGATGGGTGGACGACTCACCCTTCAAGGACAACAGGGCGATCCAAGAGATCATCCATGTCACGAAGCCCTACAAGCTCGTGAGCCGCGACTTCCATCCCGCGGACACGGTGGTCTCCCTCGGCGGCAGGGTGAAGGCTGGCGGCCGGTCGCCGTTCCTCGTGATCGCCGGGCCCTGCGCCGTGGAGAGCCGCGATCAGGTCATGCGGACCGCGACGTTCCTGAAGAGGATCGGTGTGCCGGTGCTGCGCGGCGGCGCCTACAAGCCCCGCACGAGCCCGCACAGCTTCCAGGGGCTACGCGAGGGCGGGCTCGATATCCTCGATGAAGTGCGGCAGGAGACCGGGCTCCTTGTCGTCACCGAGGTGATGAGCCCGGAGCACGTGGGCATCGCGGCGGACAAGGTGGACATCCTGCAGATCGGGGCCCGGAACATGCAGAACTTCGACCTGCTGAACGAGGTGGGCAGAACGATGAAGCCCGTGATCCTCAAACGCGGTCTGTCGGCGACGCTGGAGGAGTGGCTTGCCTCGGCGGAGTACATCCTGAACGGCGGCAACCCGAACGTGATCCTCTGCGAGCGCGGCATCAGGACCTTTGAGACGGCCACGCGGAACACGGCGGACCTTGCGGTCATCCCGCTGGTAAAGGAGCTGTCCCACCTGCCCGTCATCTTCGACCCAAGCCACGCAACGGGCAAGAGGAAGCTCGTTGCTCCCCTGGCGCTGGCCTCGGTCGTGGCCGGTGCCCACGGCGTCATGATCGAGGCCCATCCCGACCCTGAGCACGCGCTGTCCGACGGGCCGCAGTCGCTGCACTTCAAGGAGTTGGAGAGCCTCGTCGGCCGGCTCACCCGGCTCGTCGCGTACGCGAAGAAGAACCTGTGAA
>JBAIYC010000102.1:0-2118 GCA_037916085.1 Nitrospirota bacterium
GAAGCCCGAGCGCGGACAGAACGGATCCAGAACCTGTCTCTCGCACAGTCAGCAAAGGTCGCAATGGAAATCTAAGACCTTGTTCTCGCAGAGACGCAGAGCTCGCAGAGGGGTAATTCAAAAGAGAGAAATAGATTGCGGTGATTTCTGCCTTGCCGTTCCCTGTGGTCTCCGCGAGCTTTGCGGGAAGCGCCTTGGATCGGTTCTTTTGAAATTAATATATTGACATCCTCCACCCTCTTTGCTATCTTCGGTCGCGGCCATCGCCCGAGCCGTCGAAAGCCTATGCCATGATCAAGCCGAAGAACATCAGGACATGTGAAAGCATCACCCGCCTCATTATGGTCGTGGACGGCGACGCACGTGATCTGTTCTGTGCCTCCATGCTGCTCCAGAGGTTCGAATACAACGTTTGCACGGCGAGGACGGCCGAGGAAGCACTTGAACTGATGAGACTCGCAAGGCCTGCCCTCATCATCACCGAAGTGTCCCTCACGGGAATGAGCGGCCTCGATCTTGTCCAGCGGCTCAAAAAGGATCCTCTGACCGACAGCATCCCTGTGATCGTTCAGACCTCGGACCCCTCGCCGGAAACTGAAAAGAAGTGCGGTGAGGCGGGGGCGGCCTTCCTTCGGAAGCCGATCCGGGCCGAAGAACTCTTCCGAACAGTAGAGTTGACCATTGGGGACAGGCGTCGCAAGATCCGCGTCTACACCCAATTGCCGGTAAGGGTAGACAACGTGGCGCTGCACAGCGGTGAGAACGGCACGTGTTTGACCACGCTTTCCGAGCAAGGCATGTATGTGTGGACGCTCAAGCCGAGCCCGGTGAACGCCCGGATCGCCATGCAGATCGAACTAATGGGAAGGACGATCTTGCTTGAAGCCATGGTTCTCCGCAGCCATCGATACGGAGAAGGACCGCATGGCGAGCCTGGTATGGGCGTCCGGTTCGAGAAGATCGCGCCTGAAGATACGGAATTCATCCGGCAGTTCGTTGAAGAAGAAGTGACGAAGGGAATCAAGCCTCTCTGAATTTGTGTCAATCCCTGCGACATGGAATCCCCCGGCTCCTGCCGGGGGAGGAATGCAGGAAAGTCGCGGGAGGTCGCGTTTTTGAGGGGAGCCACCGGCTCCCGCCGGTCGGGGCTCCACTCGGGGAAACCGCTACTGTCAGGTCTTGCGGTTTGACATCTCGATCTTTTCTGCTCATCTTCCTGCATGTTCGGCCCCCTGACGAATAAGATATATATAAGGTAAGGTACGTCTGACCGTGAGGGTGCGGAGGACGGTCGTTCATGATCCTCAGGTATTTCTTTGCATGGTTCGGAATGATGGCCCTTGCGGTCGTGAACGGAGGACTGCGCGATCTTGCGTACAGGCCGAAGGTGGGCGATCCGGCAGCACACCAGATCTCCACCGCCGTTCTCATCGTCCTCCTCGCGGGCTACGTCCGGTTCCTCACGCGCCTCTGGCCCATCGGGTCGGCGAAGCAGGCGTGGATCATCGGCGGCATCTGGTTCGTGATGACCGAGGCCTTCGAGTTAGGGATGGGACTCATCGCAGGCGAGCCCTGGAGCAGGCTCTTCCACGCGTACAACGTCTTCGCAGGACAGGTCTGGATATTCATTCCGCTCTGGGTGCTGGTAGGCCCCTACGTGTTCTTTCGCTTCGCGCCGCGAAAATAGGCGCCTTTCGTCCTTCTTCCTTCTAACTTCTGTCCCCGCGTCTCCCTGTCTCCCGTGCGTTAGGGTGGTTTCCTTCCACCTATGCTGCAACTTCTTGACTCCCTCACGCATTTGCTCTATTCTCACCCTATCGGGGGGTCTGCCCGGTACGTCCTGCCTGTTCACCTCTCCCGCTGTGTTCAGAATGACTGCAAACTGAAGGCTGACCCTGTGCGCGCCCTGCGCAGAGGCAGCCTGCGGCGCGTTCGGTCCCGCTGTCCGCGGCGCGCAAGGAGAGAGGACATGCCCCAGCCTGAAGAATCGCTCCCGTCAAAGGAGGTCGCCCTCCTGGAGATGCTTTCCCTGGTCTACGAGGAGATGGACCTCAATGCCATCGAGGAGCGGTTCGTCGACCTGACCGCGGAGATCTTCGGTTTCGACCGGGTGGCGCT
>JBAIYC010000103.1:0-12461 GCA_037916085.1 Nitrospirota bacterium
TCAGAGGTCTTCACGCACATTCTGCATTATTCGAACCGCCAGCTCGGTTACCCGCTCTACTATTACAAGGATGTGATCACGCCGCTTAAGGATGCCGAACTTGCGAAACGCTCCGACGCGGCGGCCATGCGGCTCCTGAAGCGATCGCTTCGACCGCTCTGCATCGACGGCCCGAACTGCATCATCGGTTTCACGCCCGACGGTTCGGTCTTCATGGTCCATGATGCAAAGAAGCTCCGCCCCGGCGTGGTCGGTGGCGGTCCCGGCAAGTACGGCCTGATGAGCGAGGTCTGCGGCCTCGATGCCGTTGCCCCGAAGCGGGACAAGAGCGGAGACATCTTTCCCATGAAGTACGACATGGTGATCATCGCGCCCCAGGCGCGGGAGGTCAAGGTATGGAATCAGCTTCACGTCTAGACCAGAACCATCAGCTTACGCTGAAGGAATTTCCCTATATCATCAAGTGGCGGGAGGACCGCTGCACCCGCTGCGGCCGCTGCACGGCCGTCTGTCCGGTCAAGGCCATCGAGCCCGCCGTTCGCTCCCAGCGCATCGTTACCTCCGAAGGTGCGAACCCGGAGCCGAAGGTGACGCGCCGGCTCACCCACGTGGTCCAGCAGTCGACGGAGATCGAGCGGTACTGCATCGGCTGCACGGCCTGCTCGCTCGTCTGCCCGACGGATGCCATCTTCCCGGAATACAACTTCCAGCACAAGTTCTACCATTTCAAGAACCGGGGCGGCATTCCCTACATGCGCGGCGGCCGCAGGAACGATCCCCAGGTCTCCACGCTGGACAAGCTCAAGTTCACTCGCATCTCGATGCTCACCGACCCGGCGCTCGACGCCGGCAGGCACGAGTTCCGCATCAGGACCATCCTCGGCCGGAACCTCTCGGCGGACCAGCTCCCTATCAGAGTGGCAGGGGAGAAGCTCGAGCTCGACCCGAAAGTCTTTATTCCGCCGACCAGGGAGATCTATCCCATCCGCATCGGGTCCATGTCCATCGGAGCGCTCTCGCCCCATATGTGGGAAGGCCTCGCCATGGGCGTGGCCTACCTGAACGAGGTCGAGGGGCTGCCGGTTGTGATGTGCTCCGGCGAGGGCGGCATGCCGCCCTCGGTGCTCAAGTCCCGCTATATCAAGTACTTTATCCTGCAGATCGCATCGGGTTACTTCGGCTGGGACGAGATCATCCATGCTCTTCCTGGCATGACCGAGGACCCTTGCGCCATCGAGATCAAGTACGGCCAGGGAGCCAAGCCGGGCGACGGCGGGCTGCTTCAGGCCTACAAGGTGCTTGGGCTCATCGCCAAGATCCGCGGCGTGCCTGAGTTCGTTGACCTGGCGTCGCCGCCGACCCACCAGACCAAGTACTCCATCGAGGAAGCGGTGGCTAAGATGATCACCTCCATGTCCATGGCATGGGGCTTCCGGGTTCCCGTGTATCCGAAGATCTCGGGAACCAAGACGGCCCGCGCGGTTCTGAACAACCTGGCCCGGAACCCCTACGCCGCTGCGCTCTGCATCGACGGTGAGGACGGGGGCACCGGCGCGGCCTACAATGTCTCCATGGACAAGATGGGCCATCCCATCGCCTCGAACATCCGCGACTGCTACCTGGACCTGGTCAAGCAGGGAAAGCAGAACGAGCTTCCGCTCATCGCCGCGGGCGGCGTGGGCAAAGCGGGGAACCTCGCTGCGAACGCGGCTGCACTCATCATGCTCGGCGCGTCCGCCGTGGACATTGGCAAGTACATGATGCAGACCGCTGCAGGCTGTTTCGGCGACGAGTACAACCGCTGCAACGTCTGCAACCTGGGAAAGTGCCCGCGGGGCATCACGACCCAGGATCCGAAGCTCTATCGCAGGCTCGACCCGGACAAGGTTGCTGAGCGGGTCGTCGAGGTATTCAAGGCCGCCGACGTGGAGCTCAAGAAGATCTTCGCGCCTCTCGGCCGTTCCACGGAGCTTCCCATCGGCATGTCCGACGCTCTTGGCGTGGGCGACAAGGACATCGCGGATAGACTTTCTATCTCGTACGTGTGTTAACTAATAACCACGGAGACACTGAGACACGGAGAAAGGACGAAGCTTTGCGTTTCTTCCGTGTCCTCCGTGCCTCTGTGGTATATATTGGGTTTGAGGGCTTATGATAATCCAAGGCAAAGTGAACGGAAAACGGGTCTCCTCCAAGAACCTCGAAGAACAGCTCCAGAACGCCGTCAAGGACGGGGCACGAGACATCACGGTCCAGGCCGACGGCCAGCACGGCATCGGCGGCCGCATCTTCCCGCGCGGCGAGAAGGTTGCGATCGTGATCGAAGGCACGGCAGGCCAGCGCGTGGGCAGCATGGGCATGGAAGACACCGAGATCGTGATCAAGGGCTCATCGTCCGATGACACGGGCTGGATCAACTGCGGAGCAAAGATCACCGTGCTCGGCGACGTGGCGAACGGTGCGCACAACGCCGGCGCCCAAGGCATTCTCTACGTCCAGGGCGGCGGCGGCGCCCGGTGCGACACCATGACCAAGAAGAACCCGCGCTTCCCGGACCTCCAGTCTTGGTACTTCCGCGGTGTCGGCGACTCCTTTGCGGAGTTCAAAGCGGGCGGCATCGCTGTTGTCTGTGGTGTCAATCCGAGAGACCCCGAGAACGTCCTTGGATACCGTCCCTGCGTGGGTATGGTGGGCGGCACCATCTACTTCCGCGGCCCGATCCGGGATGAATACCCAAAGGCGGACGTGAAGGTGGTCGAGCTTTCCGAGACGGACTGGGAGTGGCTCACCACGAACATGAAGCCGTACCTTAAAGCGATCGACCGCGAATCGTACTATGGCGAGCTGACCAAGGACATCAACGCCTGGAAGAAGGTCATCGCTCTCACGCCGTCTGAGAAGGCCAAGGCCAAAGGCAAGCTCAAGATGGGTCTGACCGACTTCCGGCTGAACGTCTGGGAGAAGGGCGTCGGCCAGGGGGGGATGTTCGGCGCCTATTTGAAGCATGACCGCACAGTCCTGCCCTATATCACCACGGGCGACGAGCGCAGGAACAAGCCGGTCTGGAAGAACGATCGGTACCTGCCGCCCTGCGCCTATGCCTGCCCGTCACGCATCCCCTCGCACAAGCGCGCGACGCTGCTGCGGCAGGGGCGGACCGCCGAGGCGCTTGCGCTCGTGCTTCAGTACAGCCCGCTCCCAGCAACGGTCTGCGGCACGGTCTGTCCGAACCTCTGCATGACCGACTGCACGCGCGGCAGGGTGGACAAGCCGCTGAACATCAAGGAATACGGATCAGCTGCTCTCAACCTCAAGGCACCGAAGAAGGCTAAGGCCACAGGACGCTCCGTTGCCGTCATCGGCGGCGGTCCCGGTGGACTCTCCGCTGCGTGGCAGCTGGGCCTGAAGGGCCACACTGTTGATCTCTATGAAGCGGGCAAGAAGATCGGCGGAAAGATCGAGATGTGCATCCCGCGCGAGCGGCTCCCCAAGAAGATCCTGGACAAGGAGCTTGCGCGGTTTGCCGAGATCGGCGTGACCGTGAAGGTGAACACGCCGGTTGACCGGAAGAAGTTCGACAAGATCTACCAGGACCATGACCTCGTAATCATCGCCGTGGGCGCCCACGAGGCGCGCATGATCCCGTTCCCGGGCTCCGAGCACGTGGTTGCGGGCATCGACTTCCTGAAAGAGATCAATTTCGGCAAGCCCAAGAGCCTCAAAGGCAAGAACGTGGTCGTGATCGGCGCGGGAAACGTGGGCATGGACATCGCCTGCTCGGCCTGGGAGCTCGACGCCAAGAGCGTCACCTGCATCGACGTCCAGAAGCCTGCTGCCTTCGGCAAGGAGATGGAACTGGCGGCGTCCAAGGGGACCAAGGTGCTCTTCCCCAAGTTCACCGAGAAGTACGACGCCGCGGCAAAGAAGCTGATCTTCAAGGACGGGACTACGCTCGACGCGGACACGGTGATCATCTCGATCGGCGAGAAGCCCATCCTCGATTTCCTGCCGCCGTCCATCGAGACGAACCGCGGCTACATCGTGGTGAACGACCTGGGCCAGACCTCGGACCTAAAGGTCTTCGCCATCGGCGACGCAACCAAGCCAGGCCTCGTGACCCATGCCATCGGCGCGGGCAAGGTGGCCGCGGACAAGGTCCATTCGATGCTCATGAACACGGACTACACGCCCGAAGAGCGGGTGATGATCCCGTACGAGAAGATCAAGACCCAGTACTACGAGGTCTGCCGGCTCGAGGACATCAAGTTCTCGCCGAGGAAAGAGGCGGACCGCTGCATGTCCTGCGGCTCCTGCAGGGACTGCGGCATGTGCGTGGAGTCGTGCTACTACGGCGCGATCTCGCGCAAGAAGCTGGCCAAGGGGTCATTCGAATATGTGGTGGACGAGTCCAAGTGCATCGGCTGCGGCTTCTGTGCGGGCATCTGCCCCTGCGGGGTCTGGGAGATGGTGGAGAACGTCTAAGGCAGAGCCATTTTCACAATTTCCGCCCCTTGCCAAAGGGGAGAGATGAGTGCCTGAATGCAAAAGGCCCTTTTACCTCAGGTTGGTGAAAGGGCTTTTTTGTTGCCTGTTCGTTCCGTAGGACCCAGGTCCGGCGGTCCTCCCGTGCGCTCCGACAAAGCCAGGTGATGGTGAGACTCGGCGGAGCGCGGCAGGCCGGCCGGAAGAACTGGATGGAGCGGGAGGTTGTCACCAGGGAGGAACTGCAGCACAGAACCCGGGTGTTTGGGAGGAAACGTATTTCGATTATTTGACACAGACGAGAGACTGTGCTAGCCTAAAATTAAGGATAATAAATGTCCTGAATGGCGATCTGTCTCGCGGATCGCGTAAGGAGGTCGGCCATGTCATATCTCGTTGAAACACCCCACACGAAGGAAGAGTGCCTAAGAGCGCTTGATGAGCAGTTGGCAATCAGCTCTGATGTGCTCAAGAAGACCTTCTATGGCTGCATGAAAGGGGACCATACCGGCTATGCCATCGTTGACGCCAGGGACGAAGCCGAGGCTCGAAAGCTGGTGCCGGGTTTTCTGCTTGGCAAGGCACGGATCATTGAGGTAGGGCAGTTCACGCCGGAAATGATCCGCTCGTTCCATACAAAGGCGGCTTAGGTCTCTCCGGTCACTGAATCCTCGAATTTCGCTGCGGTCCGGACGGAAGCATAGTTCGTCCGGGCCGTTTTTTTGCCTATTCCGCCTGAAACATTGGCCCAGAGCCGATGGGCACGAGGAGACTTGCCCGATTCAGGAAAATCGTCTATCATTACACTGATCGCTTTATCCCGGCCGATGGATGTGCCCGGGAGGCGAGATATCTTGTGGGAGGAGAGGTAGACTATGGCTGAATTCTTCAAGAAGCTCAAGGTCCGGATGATCCTGATTTCCATTGCCGTTTTCATCCTGGCCGTTCTTTGGAGCTACTTCATTCCCGATACCATCATGACGAAGATCACCGATGCCCAGATGACCAAGGTCGATGGTAGGTTCATGATCGCGACGGAGGACCGGCCTCTCGTGAACGAGGACGCCCCCTACCGTCTCAAGTTCAACTCCGGAAATGTGCAGAATGAAGCCATCAAGCTGAGGGGCAAGGTGGTCAGGATCAGGAAGTACGGCTGGCGTATTCCGATGTTCTCCCTGTACGAGAATGTGGTGAATATCGAGGAAGTGAAGTAATCGTTCTCCCGTTGAACACGCTGCTGGAAGAGGTTCGGTGCCTGTCCTCTCAATGCGGCTTCTTCATCATCGTGCTCAGAATGACAGTCTTTGAGCAATCGCTAGTTTATTGATTGGCGTCCTGCCTAGTGGCCCTGACTGCCGCCCTGCCGGCCATCGTCGCCGCCCAGGTCGCGAAATTCGGGGAAGACCGTTATGTAGGCGGTCACCTTTCCGCCGCGGAGAAAATAGTTCATAAGCATCACGTCGGAACCGGGAACCTCATAAGGCATATAGAACGGCCGCACATCGTAGCCAAAGGTCTTTCCCTTGTCGTCCAGGATCCTTCGTACCGCGCTGTGAGCGACACCCCTCATGCTGCAGCGGATGAATGCGTTAGCCTCTTCCAGCGCTTTTTCTCCTGTCAGGCCCTTCTTGATCTTGTACCTGGTGCTCAGGGCATAAATATCGAGAGGATAGGGAGAATCGGCGGCAACAAGGATTGCCACGTTCTCGAAATCGCTGGGATACCTGCAACCGTAGAGGTAGAGGTCGAATGTACCTTCTATGGTGCCCGTGCCCGCGCTCTCGGTGGAAAAGCGGATTCCCGACACACAGCCAGAAACGAGAGCCATTAAACAGACGAATCCTGCCGCTGTCACGACCGATCTGAAGAATTTCATAGACTTCTCTTTTCTATCTTATCATACTTTCCGTGTTCGCTAGCCCGCTGCTTGACCGATGCCGACCTTCGAACGGTTCAGGTAGACGGTGACAAAACAGGTAGCGGAAATCAGCCCGCCCAGCGCGAAGGTGAGGGGTGTGTGGAACCAGTGGGAGAACGTTCCCGCGAACATGCTGCCGAAAGGCGAGAGGCCGCCAAAGGACATGGTATAGATGCTCATGACCCTGCCGCGGAGACGGTCGTCGGTGTTCAACTGGACCGTTGTGTTGGCCGTTCCAAAGAAGGTGACGAGACACCAGCCGCAGAGGCTGAGCAGGAGCGCTGTCACACCGAAATGTTTCTGAAGGCCGATGAGGACGAGAAAGAGAGAAAGACCGAGTCCGCTGCCGAGGAGGAGGGAAAACCGGGGCCCGGACCTGCTCAGCACGGTCAGGGAAAAGGCGCCGATCAGTGCGCCGGCGCCGAAGGAGGACATCAGGAAGCCGAAAGCGGCCGCGTCCCTGTTCAGCTCCATGCGCGCGAACACCGGCACGAGCACGTTGAAGTTCGACGCAAAGATGCTGACAACGGAGACGAGAACGATCGTGACCAGCACCAGGGGGGTGCGCCGGATGTAGCGGAGGGCCTCTCCCGTGTCCCGCAGCATACTATAGGACAACCGTTCCTCGCGGGCGGGCTCATGCATCCGTATGAGCGACAGCCCCCAGAGAACGGCCAGAAAACTCAGGCCGTTGATCAGGAAGGCGAAGGCGGTGCTGACGGCGGCGATCACCATCCCGGCCAGCGCCGGGCCGACGGCGCGTGCGGCGTTGAAGATGGATGAGTTCAGCGCAATGGCGTTCATCAGGTCCTCGCGACCCACCATCTCGATGATGAAGGCCTGGCGAGCCGGCATGTCGATGGTGTTGACGACTCCAAGCATGGTGGCGAGGACCAGGACATGCCAATACTGGATATGGCCTGACCATTCCAGGGCCGCGAACGCGAATGCCTGGAGCATCAAAACGGTCTGACAAGCGATGATGATCCTTCGTTTGGGAAAATGGTCGATGAAGGGGCCCGTGAAGAAGGAGAGCAGGAGCATGGGCAGGAACTGGAGGGCTGTAACGACGCCGAGTTTGAAGGATGAATGGGTGAGGTCCAGAACGAGCCAGGCCTGTGCCACGGTCTGCATCCAGGTACCGATAAGGGATACCATCTGACCGTACCAGAAGAGGCGGAAGTTCCTGTGGCGCAGGGCGCGGACAAGGCTCTGTATCTCCGGATGCATGTCCATGCGTTGAACCGCTCCTGTTACAGTATATCACCGGCGGGAGAACGAATGGGACAGGACAGGCCGGAGACGAAAGGGTGTCATTTCTTGCGGTGGTCCCAGGCCGCGCCGAACCGTCAGCGACACAAGGAGTGCCGATAGGACCGTGTGTACATCTTCTGACAAAAGTCTGAAGGAAAAACTTTACGGAAGCACGGATGGGGTCGGGGAAAACGAGCGGGCACAACAGGCGTGCCGGCACGACCGGTCCTTCAAGCCCTGAAGCCTGGTCCGGAAGGGAAGGCAGCGACCACCCAGGTGCCGGGAAAGTGCCCGATCCTATTTCGACGGTTTACTTCGCTTCTTGGTTTTGGGAGCTTCATGCGCTTCGTAGCAGGAAATGCAGAAGAGTCCGGTGTCATCCACCTGGCTCGGTTGCCATTGGATTTTCCCCGCGGCGGTGATCGAGCTCAGACGCTTTCCGCAGTGGATGCAGTGAGATCGTCTCTTCTTGATATTCTCCATCACACAACCTCCTGAGAGAAGCTACGACAAAGTCGTGTTGCCATCTTTTGAATGATTGACGCGTGGTTCTTCGAAAACAGTGCGTTCGGGTTTCCAGAGCACAACGTTCGCAGGGATGATGGATCCGGCCGATCGTGCCTATGTCACCGGCCGGCACCGAGCCCCTTCGCCTCTTCCCTCGAAAGGGCAGGGAAGGGATCATCCCCGAAGCACGCGCTTGTCGCCGACGCGCTGGGTCAGTTTCTGGGAATCGAAGTACTCCAGGATCGGCACGGCGTACTTCCGCGAGGTCTTGACGAGGTCGCGGAACTCGGCGACGATGATCTCCTTATTCTCCCGCAGAAAGGTCGCGAGGCTCGTCCGCATGCTCTCCAGCACCCCCTTGTCCAGATAGAGCGAATCATTGATGCGGATGAGGCGGCCTTCGTTGGCCAGAAGTTTGAGAAGGTCCTTCGCGTCCCTGTCCGTGATGCCGAAAAGGGCCGGGAGCTCTTCGCGGAGCGGGGGCTGGGCGCCACCTTTTGTGATGGCCTCCACGATCCTGTTCTTATAGACCTCCTGGTCCTTCCCGACGGCAGGCTTGAACCCCGGCAGCCGCAGCTTGGAGCCATCGGACTCGAGCAGTTTCTTCCTGATCATCCCTTCGATCGTCGCGGCAAGCACCCGCGGATGCAGCCGGACCCTGAGCATCCCCCTCACTTCTTCCTTGTCGATGCCCGGTTTGAGCGAGTTTGCCTTGTGGAACTCGGCGATGAGGTTCAGGACTTTCTTTTCGAGCGCCGCAAGATGGATTGCGTGGACATACAGGCTGTCGATCCGGGCGACGGTCTTCTTTTGCACCAGTGATGCCAGGGCCGCGGCAATGTCCTGCTTGTCCGACGAGACAGCACCGATGACGGCCGCCTCTTCCATTCCTGCGAGGACCCGGTTCGCCACGAAGAGTGCGAGCTTTTCCTCGAGAGTCCCTTTTTCGAGTGTCGAGAGGTTCTTGAGCGATTCGTCCCTCCGGCTGGGCCGATGCCGCCGGGGGTGCGGGTCGAGCACCACGCCGCCGCCCAGGGTTTGCATGGGAGAATAGAAGCGGATGATGAAGCGGTCGCCGTGCTGGATGATGACCGGGCTTTCAAGTCTGATCTGGACGTAGCCCTCCTCGCCGGGGATAAGCTCGTTCTTGCCGATCACGGTCATCCTGCCGATCGCTTCCTGAGTCGTATTGTAAAAGCGGATCCGGGTGCCGGTCTTCACGGTGCGCGTCGACTGGGGAAGGAGCGTGAGCGCCGCATCCACGTTCCGAGTGGTCGCGAAGAATCCCTTGTTCACGATGGTGTCGCCGCGCGAGAGCTGGTCCTTTTCGATGCCCTGCAGGTTCACCGCTGTCCGCTGGCCCGCCACTGCCCGTTGGGCAGCCTGGTTGTGGGACTGAATGCCGCGCACTTTCGTGGTGATGCCGTTGGGCAGGATGTCCACTTCCTGATCCTGGCTGATCGTTCCGGAGAGCAGCGTGCCGGTGATCACCGTGCCGAAGCCTTTCATGGTGAAGACCCGGTCGATGGGCAGGCGCAGAATACCGCTGGAGGATTTTGGCGATACTTCTTTTGCCAGCTTATCGAGTTCCTGGACGAGCAGCGGCAGGTTTTCGCCGGTTTTGGAGGAGAGGGGAACGACGGGGGACTTTTCGAGGAACGTTCCTTTCACAAAGGACCGTACCTCCTCCTGGACGAGCGCGAGCCAGTCCTTCTCCACCATGTCCATCTTGGTGAGCGCGATGAGACCCTTCTTGACCCGCAGAAGGTCGCAGATGGCAAGATGTTCTCGGGTCTGGGGCATGATGCCTTCGTCTGCTGCGATGACGAGCATCACGATGTCCATGCCGCCCACGCCCGCCAGCATGTTCTTGATGAGACCTTCGTGGCCGGGAACGTCAACGATGCCGAGGCGGTTCCCGCCGGGCAGATCGAGGGATGCGAAGCCCAGGTCGAGCGTGATGCCGCGCTCCTTCTCTTCCTTCAGTCGGTCAGGGTCGGTGCCGGTGAGCGCCTTGACGAGACTGGACTTCCCGTGGTCGATATGGCCTGCAGTGCCGAGGATGACGTATTTCATAGGACCAGAAGAACGACGACAGATGACGAAGGACAGAGAAAGAACTCAACGCTTGACCACACCGAACGGTTTTGACCTTGCCCACGAAAGAATCAAGGCATTGACGCCGATCACCATGATTCAGTCATGTCGTATCGTGTTGACCGTCCCGCAGCGCTTTTCCCACGGCCTCCACGATCTTCGTTATCTCACCGTCATTCAGCGTGCGCGGATCGAAGAGGACCAGGCCTTCCTTGATGCGCGTGATGACGGCCGTTTCCCCCAGCCGGAGCAGGGATTCGATACGGTTCGCGGAGAGCGTCTTGTGGCCGATCGCCACCACCCTGGTTGGAAGCTTGCCCGTGGGCAGCGCACCTCCGCCGGTCTGGGAAAGGTCGTCCTGGACCGAGACCGTGAGCGCTTTGTCTCCGATCGCAGAGAGTCCCCGTGCCAGTACATCTGCCTTGCGCTGGATCTCGCTGATGGGCTGTGTGAGCATCCAGAGCGTCGGGATGTCGCGGGCGGCCTTTTCCATGTCAAGGTACTGCGTGAGCGTCGCTTCGAGCGCCGCAAGGGTCATCTTGTCGATGCGAAGGGCGCGGGCAAGGGGGTTCGAGCGGATGGGGTCGAGCCACTTCTTCCCGCCCAGGATCATGCCCGCCTGAGGGCCGCCCAGGAGCTTGTCACCGCTGAAGGTGAGAACGTCCACGCCCGCGTCAACAGCCTGCTTTACCGTGGGTTCATTGCCGACGCCGTAGGAGCCGAGGTCCAGGAAGCTGCCGCTCCCAAGGTCCCACATGACAGGCAGATCATGCTTCTTCCCGAGCTTCACGAGCTCCTCGGGTGTCACTTCCTTGGTGAAACCCACGATCTTGTAGTTGCTCGTATGGACCTTGAGCAAGAGACCGGTATTGGAGCCGATGGCCTTCTCGTAATCCTTCAGGTGGGTCTTGTTCGTCGCACCGACCTCGCGCAGGATGGCGCCGCTTCGCTCCATCACCTCGGGCACGCGGAAGGACCCGCCGATCTCGACCAGCTCGCCGCGCGACACGATGACCTCCTTGCCCCGGGCAAGCGTGTTAAGACAAAGGAGCACTGCCGCTGCGTTGTTGTTCACCGCGGTCGCGGCCTCGACGCCGGTAAGACGCCGAAGGATGCCTTCAACATGCGTATAGCGCTTGCCGCGCTCCCCTGCCTGGACATCATATTCGAGGTTCGAGTAGCTTCGGTTCACCAGGATGATGCGCCTGATGGCTTCCTCGGATAGCAGGGAGCGGCCGAGGTTTGTATGGACCACTACCCCTGTCGCGTTGATGAGGGGGCGCAGGCTCGGTTCGGATAGCTTCCGAAGCACGGCTTCAATGCTGGTCACGATGGAGGGAAGGGAGAGGTCAGGGGCAGGCGATCCCTTGCCGGGCTTCAGGATCTGCCCCCGTTTGCGGTCGATGGCGGTCCTGATCGCATCAACCACCAGCACCCGTGGAAAGGCCTCCAAAAGGGCCTTGATGCGGCCATCTTTCAGCAGTTCATCGACGGACGGCAGCTGCTTCAAGAGCTCTTTCATGGCACATAACATAGCATAGCGTACCATGACTATCAACTGCTTTCTTAGCGTGTGAAGCCCACATCACGCTTGCTTTTTGCTGCGTCCTGTACTATCTTCAAACATCACACATACGTAAGGAAGGTGTTCCATGGCACAAATAGCCGCAACGAGGGTCTGTCCGGAATGCAGAGGGCGAGGCTCCATCGCCTGTCCGGAGTGCCGCGGGCAGGGAAGACAGCCGAGCAGTACGGCACTGCAACGGCCATGCATGAGCTGCCACGGAAAGGGGACGAGCGTCTGTCCCACGTGCCGGGGAGCGAAGAGAGTGGCCGGCGCGAAGTAGAGTACTCGTGCTCTTATTATGGAGGCTGTGCGCCCGTTCGTCGCGATTGTGAAGGAACGGGCAGCGATAAAGAACGTTTCCGCAGAGTGCAGCGACGATGAAAGACGATATTTGGAACGGACAGCAGTGAAAAGCAAGCATGGCAGACCCCTGAAAGCTCGAACGGTTTCCGGTTGTCCTACATGCCTTAATCGCGTTTTTCGGAAGAATTGCACTTGCTTTTAATAAAATAAGCAGTAAAATCAAGAGTCGTCATTTCAGGTGCCGTTGAGCGTTCTCAGGTGAGCGGCGGTGCTAACAAACAAGGAGATTGATGATGAAACGGTTCCAAGTGTTGCTTGCAGTAGGTGTTGCAG
>JBAIYC010000104.1:0-10518 GCA_037916085.1 Nitrospirota bacterium
AGCACTTCGACGACATGCGCACGAAGCTTGCCGCTTCCGTCGAAAGCATCCAGCAGCAGAACATCGCGCTGGAAGAACGCGTGCGCGAGCGGACACGGGAACTCGAAGAGAAGTCGGCCATCAACGAGCGCCTCCTCCGCAAGCTCATCACGTCGCAGGAGGACGAGCGCAAGCGGATTGCGCGGGAACTTCACGATGATTCACTGCAGACCCTGGCAGCCATCCTCATGAACATCGAGATGTGCCGGCTCCATCCGGAGTTCGTCACGTCCGAGAAAGTGGGCGTGATCAAAGAGACCGTGGCCCAGGTGATCAGCGACATGACCAAGGTGATCCAGAACCTCCGGCCGACGGTGCTCGACGACCTCGGGTTCGAATCGGGGCTCGTCTGGCTCATGGAGAGAAACCTGCGCGAGAAAGGCATCGAATGTTTCATCAACATGCGGGACCTCGATGAGGACCGCCTTTCTCCGGAGGCCCAGATTACGCTCTTCCGTGTCTTTCAGGAGGCGACGACAAACATCGCCCGCCACGCCGCTGCGCACAACGTCTTCATCCATGTGCGAACTGACGAGCGGTCGTTCACCATGAGCATCGAGGACGACGGGAACGGCTTCGACACAACAACGGTGTTCGAGGATACGATGACCGGCCGGGGGCTCGGGATCCTGGGCATGAAGGAACGCATTGCCGAGGTGGGAGGAAGGCTGACGATCTGTTCGATACCGGACCAGGGGACCATGCTCCTCTGTACCGTTCCCCTTGCACAGGAGGCAAACACATGACGATGCGAACGAAGATCCTGATCGCCGACGACCATGCGATGGTACGCCAGGGGATTGCTGCATTCCTCCGCATGTCAGACGAGTTCGAAGTCGTCGGCGAGGCGGCAGACGGCGTCGAAGCGATCGAAGCCGTCAAGAAGATGAAGCCCGACATCATCCTCATGGACATTTCGATGCCCCGGCTCGGCGGACTCGAGGCGACCATCGAGATCAAGAAGATCGCCCCAGCTGCCAAGATTCTCGTTCTGACCCAGTACGAGGACAACGTCTATATCCGGAGGTTCTTCAAGGCGGGAGCGTCGGGATACCTGCTGAAAAAGGCCGTCGGGGAGGACCTGCTGACCGCGATCCGGTCCGTGAAACAAGGGAAAACCTATGTGCATCCGTCCATCGCGTCAGATGTTGTGGACGGGTATCTGGGGGTGCAGAAAGGAGAGCCGAAGGAAGACCCCTACGATCAGCTGACGGACCGGGAAAAACAGGTTCTGAAGCTGGTCGCCGAAGGCCATACGCACAAGGAAGCGGCGGACATACTGGGCATCAGCGTCAAAACGGTCATCGCACATCAGACGAACATCAGTGAAAAACTGAAGATCCACTCTCGCGCCGGTCTGATCAAATTCGCCATCCAGAGGGGGATCATCCAGCTCGACTGAGAGAGAGCCCGGGTCGGCTGGTCGCTCAGATCTTCCCATCGACCATCTCGCGCATCTCCTTGCCTGCCTTGAAGAACGGCACCTTTTTCGGCGGCACAGACACGGTTTCGCCGGTCTTCGGGTTCCTGCCTTCCTTGGCCCGACGATGACGTATGCGGAAGCTTCCGAAGCCGCGGATCTCGACCTTATCCTCCTGAGCGAGGGCATCTTTGATGCTGTCGAGCACCGTGTTCACGACAACCTCCACCTGCTTCCTGGTAAGACCGGGTTTCTTCTCCGAAATCCTGTCGATCAGTTCCGCCTTCGTCATCCACCGTCCTCCTCATGCGCCTGCGGTCATTACTGGTAGAGATAATCGAGCCTCACCATGCTCCTGCCCAGCCCACGGGCGATGATGTCCGAGAGCCAAGATGCAGACTCTTCCTTGAAGAATTCAAAGAACGATGCCTTCTTCTCCCTGCGAACGACCTTCGGTTTCCCCTTGATGCCGGCAAGTTCCCCTGCGATTCTGATACTGTCCTCTAGGTCGCCGAGAGTGTCGACAAGCTTCAGCTGGAGCGCCTGCCGCCCCGTGAAGATCCGGCCGTCCGCGATGCTCCGTACATCCGCTTCGGGCAGGTTCCTGCCCTTGGCCACGGCCTCGATGAACTGGCTATGGACGTCGTCGATGACCGCCTGGAGCAGCTTGCGTTCGGGCTCCGTCATCTCCCGGTACGGCGAGCCAATATCCTTGTACTCCCCGGCCTTGACGACCATCCCTTTGACGCCAATCTTCTCCAAGAGTTTCTCCAGATTGGCAAATTCCATCTTGACGCCGATGCTTCCGGTAAGCGTGCCGGGGTTGGCCACGATGCGGTCAGCGGCCGCGGCCACATAGTATCCGCCCGAGGCTGCCAGGGACCCCATGGAGACGACGATCTTCTTCCCCTTCTTCCGGGCCTCCAGAACGGCATTGTAGATTTCCTGGGAAGGAACGACGCCTCCGCCGGGACTGTCTACGCGAATAACGATGGCCTTGACCGATGCGTCATCGGCGTAGTCCTTGATCTCCTCCACGGTCTGTTCGGAGCCCATCAAGATGCCTTCTATCTTGATGATGGCGACTTTCTCGAGCCCCGGCAGGGGGGCAAGGGCCTTCGGCGCGCGTCCGCCGCTCAGGATGGTGGCGAGGAATATGACGCCGAAGAACACCGCGCCGAGACCGACGGCCACGGCCAGTATGACGATAACCGGTTTGCCTTTCATCGTTCGTTTAGCGCTCCCGCTCCTTGAGCAGCGCGCCGATGGTCGTATCCGGCTTTTGCTGCTGCTTCATGAACTCGCGGAGATTGTCCTTGTCCTGGCCCCTGATGTGCGCCTTGATCGACAGCGCCACTTTGCGGTCGCCCCGGTCCACCTTCAGCACGCGGGCGGTTATCTCGTCACCTTCCTTGAGCGCGTCGTTCTCCCGCGGTACTTCCGATGTCGGGATCAGCCCTTCTATGCCGCAATCAAGCGCCACAAAGAACCCAAAATCGGTCTTCTTCACGATCTTGACCGTTTCGTCCCGGCCGATTGCATACCGCTCGGGAATGAGCCGTTCCCAGGGGTCCGGTGAGAGCTGTTTCAGACCGAGGGAAATACGCTGTTTCGCGCGGTCGACCCCGATAATGACGGCCTTGGTCATCTGGCCTTTCTTGAGGAGCTCGGATGGATGTTTGATGTGCCTGGTCCAGGACATGTCGGAGATATGGATCAGGCCGTCAATCCCCTCTTCGAGGCCAATGAAAGCACCGAAGTCCGTGAGGGTGTGTACCTTCCCCTCCACGATTGAACCGACGGGATAGCGCTCTGCGATCGTGTCCCACGGGTTCGGCTGCACTTGCCTGGTGCCGAGCGATATCCGCCTAGCTGCCGGGTCGACGGCCAGCACTTCCGCTTCGATCGTATCTCCCACATGGACGAGCTTGGAAGGGTGCTTGACCTTCTGGGTCCACGACATTTCGGAAACATGAACGAGGCCTTCCACGCCGGCCTCGAGCTCGACAAAAGCTCCGTAGTCGGTCAGGCTGGTGACTTTGCCGGTCACCCGCGTTCCGGCTGGATATTTCTCCGCAGCCGTCGACCAGGGATCTTGCGTTCTTTGCTTGAGCCCCAGCGAGACCTTCCCTTTTTCCCGGTCGTACTTGAGTACAACTGCTTGGACGACATCCCCCGGTCTGCACACTTCGGAAGGATGCCCGACTCTCCCCCAGGAAAGGTCGGTAACGTGGATAAGACCGTCGATCCCGCCGAGGTCCACGAAGACGCCATAGTCCGTGATGTTCTTCACCGTTCCGGTGACAACCTTCTGTTCAACAAGGCTGGACAGCAGGCGTTCCTTCTTGGCGTTCTGCTCCTCCTCCAGAATCGCCCGCCGCGAGAGGACGACGTTGCCCCGCCCGGAGTTCATCTTGATGATCCTGACGTCGAGGACCTGGCCGATCAGCGCATCCAGGTTCCTGACCACGCGTAGATCGATCTGGGACCCTGGCAGGAAAGCCGGCACCCCGATGTCGACCGTCAGTCCGCCCTTCACCTTGGACAGCACCTTTCCCTTGACGGGGGTCCCCTGCTGGTAGGCCAGATTCAGATCGTCCCAGGCCTGGAGCTTCCTCGCCTTTTCGCGGGAGAGGATGAGATTGCCGCGTGTGTCCTCTGATTCTTCGAGGTACACGTCCAGCTCGTCCCCCGGCTGCAAATGCGACAGCTCTTCGGCAGAGAACTGTTCGATCGGGATGATGCCGTCTGACTTGTAGCCGAGGTCAAGCAGCACCGCGGACGATTGAATCCGGAGCACCCTGCCCTTGACAAGGGAGCCTTTCTGAAAGCTCCTGATCGACTGGCTGTACAGTCGCTCGAACTCGCTGCCGCCTTCTTCGTTCGTTTCGTTGTCCTCGATCTCGATGTCTCCGCCTATGCTCATGCGATCCTTCCCTCGTGATGCCATCACGGCGCGACTGCGCCGCTTAGGCTCCGGTCTTCAATCGATTGACAACGGCATCGATGACCCATGCCGGTGTTGATGCACCGGCGGTGACGCCGATCCTTCGTGCGCCTCTGATCCACTCCGCTTTGATCTCGTCCACGACCTCGACATGGAAGGCCGGCCTGCCCGTCTCGCTGCACAGCGATACGAGCCTGCTCGTATTTGCGCTGTTCCTGCCCCCGACCACGATCATCACGTCAACTTGGGACGCCAGGATTCTCGCGGCCTCCTGCCGCTCCTTTGTAGAACTGCAAATCGTGTTAAAGACCTTTAACTCCTTGGAAAGGCGGAGTAATCTTAGCACAATCTCTGAAAAATTTCCATAGGATTGCGTCGTCTGGGCAACTACTCCGATGCGTCCACCGAGGGTCACGTGGGCGATCTCCTCGGGAGCCTCGATGACCACTGCCCGGCCACCAGCATGTCCCACGATGCTCTGGACCTCAGGGTGTTTCTTTTCTCCTACCACAACGACCTGATATCCTTCTTTGTCCAAAGTTTCGGCATGCTTCTGCGCCTTCGCCACAAAGGGGCATGTCAGATCAATGACCTTGAGTCCGCGTTCCCTCGCCTGTTCGAGCACCGCTGGAGGAACTCCATGGGAACGAATGATCAGTGAGTCACCAGGCAGCAGAGACATGAAGTCCTCGACCGTCTCGACGCCTGCTGCCCGGAGACGCGCCACTTCCTGGGGGTTGTGTATGATTGGCCCGTAGCAGAAGACCCGGCCCTCTCCGGCAGCCTGGAAGGCTGTGTTGATCGCCCGCTGGACCCCAAAGCAGAACCCTGCCTTGTCCGCCAGAATCACTTCTGCCAAATCTAAACCTCTCTCTCCGACACTGCGCGGACCATTTCCGCGACAACGTCCTCGATCTTCATCTGACTGGAATCAACATACCGGGCATCGGGAGCCTTCCGCAGGGGCGCATGCTCACGACTGCTGTCCTGCAGGTCACGGGTGCGGATATCCTCGGTGATTCCGGCAAGGTCCACCTCCATTCCCTTTGCCGCGAGCTCCCGGTATCTTCGCCTGCCGCGTTCCTCGACACTAGCATCGAGATAGAATTTTTTGTCCGCATCAGGGAACACGACGGTGCCGATGTCCCTGCCATCCATCACCACGCCCCCCTGCGCGCCCAGCTTCCGCTGGAGCGTCAGGAGACAAGCTCGCACTGCAGGTGACCGGGAAACAGCGGAGGCCATCATGCCCATTTCCGGCGTTCGTATCTCGCTGGTCACATCGGTCCCGTTCACCAATACCCGCTGGCCCGCGCTGTCGTGCCGGATCGTCACATCGATCCGCTCACAGAGCCGGGCAAGAGCCGCCTCATCGCCGGGGTCCACGCCGTCCCGCCTCGCCTTCCATCCGACCGCACGGTACATCGCCCCCGTATCGATATACGTGTAGCCCAGACGCGCGGCAAGGAGTCTTGCCGCGGTGCTCTTTCCTGCGCCCGACGGGCCGTCGATCGCTATGACCATCTCCTTTTTCCTACCCACAGATACCCCGCCGCATGTTCCGCCGCCTATCGGTGCGGAAGCGTCAGATCTTGTAGTCCTTCCCGGTCAGTTTCTTGTAGGAGGCGCGCAGGCGGTCCCAGGCCTGACGCGTTTCGACCGTATCGATCATGTCAGTAATGGGCTTCACCGCGCGTTGATCGCCGTACTTGGCCAGTGCCTCTCCAAGCTCGGCTTCCTTCCCTTTTCGCTTCACCCGGTCCTGCGCCAGCCTCAGGAGAGGCTCGAAGGCGCGGGGATCCTTCGTATCGCCCAGAGCGCTGATGATGGCCCCCTGGTTTCTCGGTCCCGGATTATCGAAGAAGCGAAGGAGCATATCTGTTGCGCGGGGATCGTTCATCTCTCCCAGCAGTTTCAATGCCATGTCAGAGGTCTGAGGGTCGTTCGATTCGGCCAGATGCATGATGGTGCTCACCGGCTTCCAGCCAGCGTCCACGATCGAGCGGACCATGGCGTCCTTCCGCAGGAAATCGAGCGCCTCAAGCACTTTCACAAGCTGGGGGCCGGTCGCCGCCTCGGGAAAGAACGAGAGCGCCCGTGCTGTCGGGACGCTGACCTTCTCGTCGGGGTCCATCAGACCGGCCATCAAGGTGGGGATGAACTTCTCGTCGCCCAGCATCGCGAGGCCGAACGCCGCCTGACCGCGTACATCGGAAATGCAGTACACATCGGAATACATCGCCAGCAGGTATCCTTCGGCGGACCGTTCCTTCATGTCCGCAAGCCTGCGCATCGCATCTGCCCGCTTCTCAAAGGAGCGCCGCAGGTCAGCGGCCTCCAAGGCGAGCGTGTATGCCTGGGGGCTGGTAATCTTCGAGAACAGGTCTGCGTAGGGCTTCAGCAGATCCCAGTTGTTGATCCCGAAGACCCCTAACATCCGGTTGGTCCCCTGCGGAGCCGGCGTGATGGTCATGATAACGAATCGGGGGGGGAGGATCGGCCTGCGGAACCCCGACGGCTTGTCATCCTTCAGGATCAGCTCGAAGGTATTTTCCTTCTTGAGGGGAAGGAAGCCCGCAAGAAAACGGTAGCCGTACTTATCCTCAACCAGTGTCTTCTCGCCATTGAGCGTCAATTCGATCAAGTCGCACCGCTCAGGCAGCTCATTTCCGTTCTTGATCTCGATCAGGAAGAGACCGTCGTTGGCTGGGAAGGTCACCGTGTACGTGTTCGGTTTCCCGTAGCGCTCCTTCACATCATACTTGACCGGTCCGAAGATAGCGCCGTTGGCCGCTTGTGCCGGTACAACTGCGGCGATCGACAGGACGATCAGCAGACAGACAACGCACCATCGCTTCATTGCAGGACTCCTTCGCGCATCTGGCATCAATAGGCCGATTCTGTCAGCATCCGCTCGAACCCGGGGAAGGACGTCTCGATCCATGCCGTATCACGCACCGTTGTCGTCCCCTCGGCGGCAAGTCCGGCCACGGCGGTCGCCATGGCGATGCGGTGGTCGCCGTGGCTGTCACAGATGCCTCCCGTGAGCCTCGGCTGTCCCGTGATCTCCATGCCGTCCGGAAGTTCTCGGATATGCGCTCCCAGTTTTCGAAGCTCGCCGGCAACCGTTGCGATACGGTCCGATTCCTTGACACGCAGCTCCTGGGCATCGCGGATGACAGTCGTCCCGTCGGCAACGGCCGCAGCCACGGCAAGCACCGGGATCTCATCGATCAGCCGAGGTATCATTTCGCCGCCAACGGTCGTAGACGTGAGCCGCCGATGCCGGACCCGGATATCAGCGACCGGCTCCCCCCCCTGTTCCCGCCGGTTATCCAGCGTGATGTCCGCCTTCATCGCAGCAAGGACATCGAGGATGCCCGTCCGAGTTGGGTTGACACCCACGTTCCTGATCAGAACGTCCGATCCAGGCACGATGGATGCGGCAACAAGAAAGAAAGCGGCTGACGATATATCCGAGGGGATCTCCAGTTTCCCCGGTGCGCGGAGAACCTGCCGGCCCTTCATGCTGACCCGCAGTCCTTCCTCCCGCACATCGACGCCAAAGAAACGGAGCATTCGCTCGGTGTGGTCGCGCGACTTGTGGGGCTCCGTCACCGATGTTACCCCGTCGGCAAAGAGTCCGCAAATCAGGACCGCAGATTTCACCTGCGCGCTGGCCACGGGACTGACATAGTCGATCGCCAAGGCCTTCAGACCGGCGCCGCGCACTGAGAGAGGTGCAAGCTTCCCTCCGGCGCGGCCGTCAATGACCGCTCCCATGGCCCGGAGCGGATCGACGATCCTCCCCATGGGGCGCTTCCGCAGGTACTGGTCGCCGGTCAGGACCGAGAAGAACGATTGACCGGCCAGAAGGCCTGCCAGAAGCCGCATGCCCGTCCCCGAGTTCCCGAGATCGAGAACGCCGGAAGGCTCGGAGAGGCCGCCAAGCCCTTTCCCTTGCACCACCATCGCGCCGGGTCCGACATCCTCGATCGTTATGCCGAGCATGCGCATGGCCTTTGCGGTGTTCCGGGTGTCCTCGCCGCTCAGGAACCCGGCGATCTCGGTGGTCCCCTCGGCGATGGAAGCGAACATCACGGCACGGTGAGAAAGCGACTTGTCCCCGGGCGGGGTCAATGCTCCGACAAGGCCACGGGAGGGTCTGATGATAAGGTCGCTCATCTCCTACTGCATCCCCCGCCGAAGGTCGCTTGCCTTGCGGAACAGTCCTTCGAGCTTCACCGAGTCGTTCTGTTTGATCGCCTTCTTGATCCTGTTGAGAGAGAACTGGTACTGTTCGATCATCTCCACAATGTTCTTTCGGTTCAGCAGACAGATATCGCGCCACATCTCGGGGGAGCTCGCCGCAATGCGGGTGAAATCGCGGAACCCCGCTCCCGAAAAGCTGATGTAGTTCGTCGCCCCTTCGCTGAACTCCGCGACCGTGAAGACCATCGCGTAGGCGGCCGCATGCGGCAGATGGCTCACCGCCGCGAAGATATGATCGTGCCTTTCCGGGTCCATGGTGACGACCTGCATGCCCGCCGCCTGCCAGAGACCGGCCACCCGCTCAAGCGCCGTCCGGTCGGTCCGCTCCGTGGGCGTCAGGATGCACCGCGCGCCGCGGAAGAGGTCGTCGGATGCGGCCTCGACGCCGTGCTTCTCCCGCCCAGCTATGGGATGGCCCGGAACGTAGTGCACCCCCTCTGGAAGCAGCCCCTCCAATACCTTGACCAGCGAGCCCTTCACACTGCCGACGTCGGTCAGGATCGCACCTTTCTTCAGATGCGGCCCGATCTCGCGGACGATGGACTCGAACGTGCCTACCGGAGTGGCAAGCACCACCAGGTCGGCATGTTCCGCGGCATGAGAGGAGTTTTGTCCCATGCGGTCGATCACGCCGAGCCTGATCGCCAGCTCGAGGGTCTCACGGCTCCGGCCGGCACCGTGGATCTCCCCGACAAGATTCTGTGCCTTGAGGACCCTGGCAAGGGACCCGCCGATGAGGCCAACCCCGATTATCGTGACCTTGTTGAAATAGACCATACTACATATGCGGTGAGCGAAGGTCCGTCGAGGACACATCCCGCCCGCAACCCCTGCCGCTGCGCCTAGAGCTCCCTTCCCACCGCCTTGGCAATAGGCCGCAGCTCTTCCATGAGCTTCTTGAACGCGTCGGGTTTGAGCGATTGCTCGCCGTCGCAGAGGGCCTCCTCGGGATTGGCATGCACCTCGATCAGGAGCCCATCCGCACCTGCGGCGATCGCCGCCTTTGCCATGGGAGCCACGAGGTCGCGCTTCCCAACAGCGTGGCTCGGGTCCACCACCACCGGAAGATGCGTCAGTTTCTTCAGCACAGGGACAGCGGAGAGGTCGAGGGTGTTCCTCGTTTCAGTTTCATAGGTCCTGATGCCACGTTCGCAGAGGATCACCTGGTGGTTCCCGCCGGCCATGATGTACTCGGCGGACATGAGCCATTCCTTCACCGTAGCAGAGATGCCCCGCTTCAGCAGCACCGGCTTCTTGCACAGGCCAACATCCTTCAGGAGCCGAAAGTTCTGCATGTTCCGTGCGCCGATCTGGAGCACATCGGCATACTCGGCGATAAGCTGGATGTCCCGCGGGTCCATTACCTCGGTGACGATCGGGAGGCCGGTGCGATCCTTCGCTTCGGCAAGATACTTGAGGCCCTCTTCTTCGAGGCCCTGAAATGCATAGGGCGATGTCCGGGGCTTGAACGCCCCGCCGCGGACAAAGTTCGCGCCACCATCCCTCACCCCCTTGGCGATCTCGATCATCAACATCTTGTTCTCGACCGCGCAGGGACCGGCGATCACCGCGATACGCTTTCCCCCGATCTCGGCATCGCCCACCTTGATGACCGAGTTCTCTCTCCGGAAATCGCGGCTCGCAAGCTTGAAGGGCTTCAAGATGGGCAGGACGTTCTCGACGCCCGGGAAGGCTTCCAGGGGGACCGTTCGAAGCAGGCTCTCATCGCCGATCGCACCGACAAGCGTCCGTTCCACACCCTTGGAGATATGGGCCTGGAGACCGATATCCCGGAGTTTCTTCACCACATGGTCCAGGTCTTCCTGGGTCGCATCGGGTC
>JBAIYC010000105.1:0-2772 GCA_037916085.1 Nitrospirota bacterium
TCTCGGTCCCGTCAGGCTGTTTCTCCTTCACTTTTGACTTTGACGTGAGCTTGAACGTACGATCGCGTGTGTCCTTCACCTTCTTCGCGATCTGGTCCAGTGCCCAGTCCCACTCCACTTCCTTCCAACTGTCTGCGCCGGGTGCCCGGTAGAGAGGCTTCTGGACTCGGGTTGGGTTGTTCACCAGTTCCATGATCGACGCGCCCTTGGGGCAGAGCGTTCCCTCGCTGATCGGATGCTCGGGATCGCCCTCCGTGTACACGACCTTTTCGTCCTTGGAATAGACCAGGATGCCGCAGCCGACGGAACAATACGGGCAGATGGTACGCGTCTCCTTGGCACCCTTGATCTTGTTCTCCCGCTCTGCCGCCTCAGCGGGAGAAGCGGCTGCCAAGGGACCGAGGAGCAATGTGCTGCCTGAGATCTTCAAGAAATCTCGTCTTGATACCCCCATAGAACCCTCCTTTTTAAGATCTCTGCGAATATGCATCGAAGAAGAATTACTTGAATGAAGAGCTTTATTGACCGCTATGTTCAGGTGTAGATTCAACTGTAGAAGATAATATTAATCCACAATTAATGCACGGCTCAGGCAGGCGCTGCGCGTAGCTCAATTATAGCACTCCCAGGAGCACCATATAGTTGCACTTTGTTGAATGCATTACTAAAAGTAACTCTATACGAAAAAACAGGAGTTCGCAAGTTTTTTTTAATAGCTCTATTAGATAAAAAAATAGGGAGAGGAGGCTAACGCCTCACTCTCCCCTGGAGGAGAAAGGACTTAAGTTTGGAACGTACACGAACTAGAGCTTGCCCTTCACGAGCGCATCCACCACAGACGGATCGGCAAGAGTCGATGTATCGCCAAGCTGGTCGATCTCGTTGTGGGCGATCTTCCGGAGGATACGCCGCATGATCTTGCCGCTTCGGGTCTTAGGCAGGCCGGGAGCGAACTGAAGCTTATCCGGGGTCGCGATCGGTCCGATCACTGTCCGCACATGTCCGACGAGCATTTTCTTGAGATCGTCCGACGGGCCCTGGCCTTCCTTCAGCGTCACATACACATAGATGCCCTCGCCCTTGATGTCATGAGGATATCCGACGACTGCCGCCTCCGCCACGGCAGGGTGGGAGACCAGCGCCGATTCGACCTCAGCGGTGCCGAGCCTGTGGCCGGAAACGTTGATGACGTCGTCCACGCGGCCCATGAGCCAAAAATCGCCGTCAGCATCGACCCGCGCTCCGTCTCCGGTAAAGTACCTCCCCGCGAAGCGGGAGAAGTAGACCTCTTTGATGCGCTTGTTCTCCGGATCACCGTAGGTGCCTCGGAGCATGCCCGGCCAGGGCTTATCGATCACCAGATATCCGCCCTCGTCCACGCCGGCAGGCGACCCGTCCTCCTTGATGACCTTAGGCACCACGCCGAAGAACGGCTGGGTGGCGGACCCAGGCTTCGTGGTGATGGCGCCGGGTAGCGGCGTAATCAGGATGCCGCCAGTCTCCGTCTGCCACCAAGTATCCACGATCGGGAGTTTCTCGCGGCCAACGTACTTGTGATACCACATCCAGGCTTCCGGATTGATGGGCTCGCCAACGGAGCCCAGGACCTTCAGGGATGACAGGTCGTGGCTGGTGACCCACTTCTCTCCTTCCTTCATCAACGCGCGGATGGCCGTGGGCGCAGTGTAGAAGATGCTCACCCGGTGCTTGTCCACAATGTCCCAGAAGCGGCCAGGATTGGGATAGCTCGGAATGCCTTCGAACATCAGGGAGGTAGCGCCTGCGCTCAGCGGACCGTACACGATGTAGCTGTGGCCCGTCACCCACCCGATGTCGGCTGTGCAGAAGTGGATGTCCTCGTCATGGTAGTCGAAGATGTACTGGAAGCTAATGTTGGTGTACAGCATGTACCCGGCGGTTGTGTGCAGCACGCCCTTGGGCTTGCCCGTCGAGCCGGAGGTGTAGAGGATAAAAAGCGGGTCCTCGGCATCCATCTTCTCGGGCTCGCAGTAGTTCGAGATATCAGCAGCGACCATCTCGTCGTGCCACCACGTGTCGCGGCCGTTCTGCATGGGCATCTTGCCCGTGGCCCGCTTTACGACGATGACGTTCTTGACCGCCGGGCATTCGTTCAGCGCCTCGTCAGCGTTGGCCTTGAGCGCCACGAACCGACCGCCTCGCATGCCCTCGTCGGCCGTGATCAGGAGGGTCGACTGGCAGTCCTGGATGCGGTCCATCAGCGCCTTGGCACTGAATCCGCCGAACACAATGGAGTGGATCGCACCGATCCTCGCGCAGGCCAGCATCGAAATGGCCAGCTCGGGGATCATGGGCAGATAGATCGTCACCCGGTCGCCCTTCTTGATCCCCTTCTTCCGGAGAACGTTGGCGAACCGGTTCACTTCCATTGCAAGCTGCTGGTAGGTGAAGGTCTTGTACTCTCCCCCGTCGGACTCCCAGATGATCGCCGCCTTGTTCCGCGTCGCTGAGTTCAGATGGCGGTCCAGGCATTGCACCGAGGCGTTCAGCTGTCCGCCGGAGAACCACTTGATGAAAGGCTTGTGGAAATCGTACTCCAGGACCTTGTTCCACTTCTTATACCATGTCAGGTTTTTCTCCGCCTGCTCTCCCCAGAACCGCTCCATGTCCTCGACCGAGGCCTTGTACATCTTGTCGTACTCCGCCCTGCTCTTGATATGCGCCTTCTCGCTGAACGCCTTGGAGGGCGAAAATGTCCGTTTCTCCGTTGAAAGGACGTCAAAGCTCTTTTTC
>JBAIYC010000106.1:0-8733 GCA_037916085.1 Nitrospirota bacterium
CGCATCGACGAGATGCTCGGCGTGGTCGAGCTGCAGAACCGGAAGCACGATCTGATCAAAACCTTCTCGGGCGGCATCAAGCGGCGGCTCGAGATCGCCCGCGGCCTCCTGCACTATCCCCGGGTCCTCTTCCTCGATGAGCCCACCCTGGGCCTCGACCCTCAGACCCGGAACACCATCTGGGAGTTCATCAGCACGCTGCGGGCGCGGGAGAAGATCACCGTTTTCATGACCACGCACTACATGGAAGAGGCGGAGAACTGCGGCCGAATCGCCATCATCGACAACGGGAAGATCATCGCGCTGGACACGCCTTCGAAGCTGAAGGATATGGTCCATGGGGACACGATCCATCTCGTGACCGAGGACAATGAACGGGCCTGCGCCGACATCGCACAGATCTTCGGGATCGACTGCCATACCGAGGACGGGGGGCTCTTCATCGAGACCGAACATGGCGAGGAGTTCATTCCAAAGCTCATTCACAGCCTCCCGGTCAGGGTGAAGTCCGTGAGCCTCAGGAAACCGACGCTGAACGACGTGTTCCTGAAGCTCACCGGCCGCACCATCCGCGACGATGTCCTGACCGACGACAAGGAGATCACCCGGGAGTTCGTCCGGAGCCACCGGAGGGCGCAGCGATGATCCAGCTCCGGCCCATTTACGTCATCTGCATGCGGGAGTTCATCAAGTTCTTCCGCGAGAAGAGCCGCCTCCTGGGCACGCTGGCCCGGCCCGTCCTCTGGCTCTTTGTCGTCGGCAACGGCATGAGCGCCCTCATCCGGCCGCAGGAGGGCTTTTCCTATCTCCAGTTCATCTTCCCGGGCATGATCGGCATGACGATCCTGTTCTCTTCGATCTTCTCGTCCATCTCCATCGTCTGGGACCGGGAATTCGGCTTCATGAAGGAGATGCTCGTCTCGCCCATCTCGCGCCTCTCGATCGTGGTCGGCAAGGCCGTTTCCGGGACCGCCATCTCCGCCGCCCAGGCCGTCATCATCCTGATCCTTGTTCCCTTCCTCGGCATACGGCTTTCCGTGCTCGAGTTCGTCGAAGTGACGGCCCTGTCGCTGCTCGTCTCCTTCTCCATCACGTCGCTCGGCATCTTGATCGCCGCCCGGCTCACCTCTTTCGACGGGTTCAATATCATCATGAACTTTCTCGTCATGCCGATGTTCTTCCTCTCCGGCGCCATGTACCCCGTCACGTCCATGCCGCCTGCGCTCAGGGAGCTTACCCACCTGAACCCGCTCACCTACGGGATCGATTCCTTCAAACACGTGCTATTGCAGGACGCCACGCCGCCCATGGGCCCGGAGTTCCCGCTTGTTCTTGACCTGACGGTCGTCATCGCCGTCTCCACCCTGATGCTCACCCTTGCTGCGCTGTCGTTCCGGAAAAAGGAGTAGCAGCACCATGGCTGAGGGAAGCGAGATCATCTTCCGACCGACGACGGCCGGCGATATTCCGGTCATTCAGGACCTCTCTTCTCGCATCTGGCGCGAACACTACCCCGGCATCATCACAAACGAGCAGATCGACTACATGCTGGAAAAGATGTACGCTCCGGAGATCATCCGTGACGAGATGGAGAAAAAGGGCTATCGGTACGTCATTGTTTCGGATAGTGCGATGCCTGTCGGCTACATCTCCTATCGCGTCGAGCATTCAGCGCACGCCGTTCTGATCAGCAAGCTCTATCTTCTTCCTTCGCTGCACGGAAGGCGCATTGGTGCCCGGATGCTCCAGTACGTAAAAGAGGATGCGCTCCGGGCCGGCGCACGGCTCGTCTATCTTTATGTGAACAAGAACAACGTGAAGGCCATACGGGCCTACGAGCGGTTCGGCTTCTCGAAGGCCCAGGCGCTGGTGACCAGCATCGGGGGAGGGTTCGTGATGGACGATTACCGCATGGACCTTGATCTCACTGCGAAGTGATGCGGTCGAATGTCCGCTTTTTCCGGAAGAGAATAGACAGGTTCATGCAACAAAAAGCCCCCCGCAGTTTTTCTACGGAGGGCTTTTCTACTGCTCCATAAAAGACCAGATTACTTTGCCGCCGGGGCCGGTGCAGTGGCCGTCGGCGCCGTCGCTGCGGTGCCGGACGGCGTGGTCATCGGAGCCGGAGCTGCCGGCTTCGGGGCCTCTTGCTTCTGGCACCCCGCGAACAGGGACAGAGCAGCGATTCCCAGAACAACGATAATGACTGACATCTTCTTCATGATCTTCACCTCCCTCTTCCCTTGTGATATAACCGCCCGCGCGTACCGGGAATAAATAGGGATCGGATGAATCGCGCGTGCAGCAGAAGGACCGCGGGTCCGGCGCTGCGACAACAGCCGCTTCACGCCGGGCGCAAATCTTTGCTTCAAGGTAAGAAATATATACCTTTTCCTGAAAAATGCAAATCTATTCTGATTGCCGGCATCCCGTCCCCGGGTGGGATCGACCTGGATATCGCCTGCTTCTACAATAAAGCATGAAAAAGCCCTTGAGTTTTGCCGCCCAAAATACTATTATGAGTTTTCGTACCGGAGGAATTCGCACTTTATCTTTTGTAATCAGGGAGATAGTGGATGTCGAGGGCGGACAGGTTTCTAAAGGCATGCCGGCGCGAAGCCGTTGATTGCACGCCGGTGTGGATGATGCGCCAGGCAGGTAGGTATCTGCCGGAATACCGTGAGATCCGGGCAAAGCATACGTTCCTGGAGATGTGCAAAACCCCGGAGTTGGCTGCCGAGGTGACCATCCAGCCGGTGCATCGCTTCGAGATTGACGCCGCGATCATCTTCGCCGACATCCTTCTACCGCTCGAGCCCATGGGCGTCGGCCTCGAGTTCGCCAAGGGTGAAGGGCCGGTGATCCAAAACCCCGTACGCACGCTGGGCGACGTGCAGAAGCTCAAGCCCATTGATACCACGAACCAGATCAGCTACCTGATGCAGGCCATCAAGCTGGTGCTCAAGGAACTCTCCGGCAAGGTGCCGCTCATCGGTTTCTCCGGCGCTCCCTTTACGCTGGCATCCTACATCATCGAGGGCGGTGGATCGCGCAACTATGAACACGCCAAGACGATGATGTTCGCGCAGCCAAAGGCCTGGCACAGGCTCATGGAACACCTGACCGGCGTGATCGTCAACTACCTGAACGCTCAGATCGACGCAGGCGTGCAGGCCGTACAGCTCTTCGACTCCTGGGTCGGCGCTCTGGGGCCTTCGGACTACCGGGAGTTCGTGCTTCCGCACCAGAAGAACGTCATAGCGGGCATCAAGAAGGACGTTCCGCTCATCCACTTCGCCCACGGAGCGACCCACCTCCTCGAAATGGTGTCCGAGGCCGGCGGCGACGTGATCGGCCTCGACTGGCGGTGCGATATCGATGCCGCCTGGAAGCGAGTTGGCCATGACAAGGCGGTCCAGGGAAACCTCGACCCCCTGTCACTGTTCGGCTCCAGGGAGTTCATCCGGAAGCGCACCATGGAGATCCTGGACAGCGCCGGAGGCAGGAACGGCCATATCATGAACCTGGGCCATGGCATCCTGCAACAGACGCCCCTCGAGAACGCGGCCGAATTCATCAATGCAACGCACGAGATGAGCAAACGCTAGTCCGCCAGATCAGGAGCGTCGATCGCCGTCAGCAGGTCGTTCAGGACTGCCGGCCGTGAACTGCCGATGGTCTTGCTTGTGACGCTTGTATCCAATGTCCCACACAGCTGTCATACTGATCGCACTGGGAGGCCCCCGCAGCCTCGACGAGGTCGGGCCGTTCATGGCCGCTATCATGGGCAGACCCGCGCCGGAGCCGGTCGTCGAAGCCGTCACGGAACGGTACAGGCTGATCGGCGGCGGCTCGCCGCTGCCGGACATCGTCGCCGAGCAGGCGCAGGAACTCGGGAAGGTGCTCGGTGACGGTTTTCGGGCGTACGCCGGCTTCCGCTATTCGCAGCCAACGATCGGAGAGGCCTTGCACAGGGCGGCAGCAGACGGCGCGGACCGCATCATCGGCCTGTCCATGTCGCCCTACGAGACAAAGGTAACGACGGGCCTGTACCGGAGCGCCTTCGACGCCGCACAGCTGAACGGCATGGTCAAGACCTTCATCCCGAGCTGGCATGACAACCCGCTCTTCATCGAGGCCTGGCAGGAGCGCGTGTTCCACGGACTGAAGCGCTATCGTGAGACCCTACGGCGTCACGCTGCCGTGGTCTTCACCAGCCACAGCGTCCCTGTCCGCTACATCCAGAGTGGGGACCCCTACCGCCGGCAGATCGAGGAGACCGCCAAGACGATCGCCGACAAAATGGCACTGTCCCGCTGGTACGTGGCCTGGCAGAGCAGGGGCGTCCGGGCCACGGAGCCCTGGCTGGAGCCGGACGTGGAAACGATCCTCGACATGATCGCAGCAGAGAAAAAAAGTGAGTTCGTCCTCGAAGTGCCGCTCGGCTTCACCTGCGACCACATGGAGACGCTGTACGACATCGAGATCGTGCACAGGAAACACGCCAAGAGCCTGGGGCTCACATTCGAACGAGCCGAGTCCCTCAACACGTCGCCGATCTTCATCAGGGCTCTGGCGGATATTGTAAGAAGAGCAGCATAGGGCCGCTTGCAGGCCTGCCAGCAGGCAGGCTTGCAGGCTGTGGAGAGAGCATGCGGAACAACATCGTATCACTGGGTGCAGACGAACTGAAGTACGAGATCCGTGAGATCGTGGCCGTTGCCAAGGAATTCCAGCAGCTGGGCATCGACATCACCTGGGAGAACATCGGCGACCCGGTCCAGAAGGGCGAGAAACTTCCCGACTGGATCAAGGACATCGTCACCGGCGCCATGCGGGAGGACCTCACCTATGCGTACTCCCCCACCAAGGGCCTCGACGCGACTCGCGATTACCTCGCGCAGCAGGCCAACCGCAACGGCGGTGTCAAGATCACGAAGGAGGACATCATCTTCTTCAACGGACTGGGCGACGCCATCAGCAAGGTCTATGGCCAGCTCCGAAAGGAATACCGCGTCATGGGCCCGAGCCCGGCCTACAGCACCCATTCGTCCGCCGAGGCGTCCCACGCCGGATCGGAACACATTGCTTACAACCTCGACCCGCACAACCACTGGTACCCGGACCTGAACGACCTTCGGATGAAGGTGAAGTACAACCCCTCCATCTCGGGCATCCTGGTCATCAACCCCGACAACCCTACGGGCGCGGTATATCCCAGGGACGTGCTCCTGGAGATCGTGGCCATCGCCCGGGAGTACGACCTCTTCGTTGTCTGCGACGAGATCTACATCAATCTGACCTATAACGGCCTGAAGGCGACGCCGCTCGCCGACGTGATCAACGGTGTATGCGGCATCTCCATGAAGGGCATCTCGAAGGAGCTGCCCTGGCCCGGCGCGCGGTGCGGATGGATCGAGGTGTACAACGCCGGCAAGGATCCGGTTTTCGCCAAATACATCAAGAGCATCGTGGACGACAAGATGCTGGAGGTCTGCTCGACGACCCTCCCCCAGCGCGTCATTCCCACCATCATGGGCGACAGCAGGTATCCGGGGCACATCCGACAGCGGAACGCCGCCTACGAGAAGCGCTCCCGCATCGCCTACGACCTCCTGAAGGACGTACAGGGCATCCTGGTGAACCGGACGAACGGCGCCTTCTACCTCACGATCATGTTCGAGAACGGCTCGCTCCGGCCGGACCAGATGCTCCCGATCGCGAACGCGAAGGTCCGGGAGAAGGTCGAACAGAGCGTCAGGGACGTGGCGCTCGACAAACGGTTTGTCTACTATCTTCTTGCCGCTACCGGCATCTGCGTCGTGCCGCTCACGGGCTTCAACTGCAGCCTCCAGGGCTTCCGCGTGACGCTCTTGGAGTCGGACGACAAGAAATTCGAATGGATCTTTCACACTCTCCGGGACAAAATCACGGAGTACCTGAAGAGCTGAAAGCAACCCGAATTGGACACGGATCAAATCTGATGGACACGGATAAGATCAAGAGCAAATTCGCAGAGAATTGATTTTGCATTGATCCGTGTTCATCAGATGTTATCCGCGTCCCATTCTGCTCTATCTTTTCGTTTCTAAGCTAATTACTTCTATGTCCAAGATCGTCATCATCGGAGGCGGGATCGCCGGTCTGGCCGCGGCAGTCCACCTCCAGGCCGGCGCCAAGGTCTACGGCAAGGAGCTCGACATCCTTGTGCTCGAGAAGAGCAACCGCATCGGCGGCAAGATCCTGACGGAGAAGATCGGCGACTTCCTGGTCGAGGCCGGCCCCGACAGTTTTCTTCCCGAGAAGGTGCAGACCGTCCAACTCGCAAAGCAGATCGGCCTCGAGGCCGAACTGCTTCCCTCGAACGACCAGTTCAAGGGAACGTTCATCTACTCGCGCGGCAGGCTCCATGCCCTCCCCGAAGGCGTCATGCTGATGGTGCCCACCATGTTCCGGCCCATGGTGACCTCGACCCTCATCTCCTGGCCCGGCAAGCTCCGCATGGGCATGGAGATGTTCATTCCCAGGCGGCGGCAGCAGGGCGACGAGAGCCTTGCCTCCTTCGTGACCCGACGTCTCGGCCGCGAGTGCCTGGAGAAGATAGCCGAACCCCTCGTCGCCGGCATCCACACATCGAATCCCGATAACATGAGCGTCATGGCGACCTTTCCGCGGTTCCTGCAGATGGAACAGAAGAGCGGGAGCCTCATCCGCGGCATGCTCGCTGCCATGAAGAACCGTCCCCACGCGACGCTCTCCGGTCCCGCCAAAGGAACGTCCGGCGCTCCGAAAATGACATACTTCATGAGCTTCCGGAAGGGAATGCAGGAGCTGTCCGACGCCTGTGCGACCTATCTGGGGCCGAAAGTCGTACGGCTCGGCACGTCGGTCAACACCATCGAACCACGCGGCAAGGGATACGCCGTGACTCTCGCGGGCGGCGAGGTCATCGAGGCCGACCAGGTCATGATCGGCACACCCGCCTATGACACGGCGGAGATGATCAAGGGATTTGCGCCGGATGCCGCGATCCAACTCGAGAAGATCGATTGGTCCTCGTCGGCCAACGTATCCATCGCATTCCGGCGGAGCGACGTCAAGGTCCCGCTCAAGGGCTTCGGGTTTATCATTCCCAAGCTCGAGGGCAGAAAGATCAACGCCGCGACCTACAGCTCCATCAAGTGGTCCTACCGAGCGCCGGAAGACGTGGTCATGCTCCGCGCCTTCGTGGGCGGCGGCAACCGCGAGGACTTGGTGTATGACCTCGACGACGCGGCAATGATAAAGAGCGTCCTGGCCGAGCTCGACGTGATCCTGGGGCTCAAGGCCGAACCGCAGCTCTCCAAGGTCTACCGCTGGTACAAGGGCATGCCCAAATATACCGTGGGCCACCTCGACCGCATGGACCTCCTCGACCGCACCATCGCGAGCAGTCCCGGCATCCACCTCATCGGCTGCTCCTACCGCGGCATCGGCATCGGCGGCTGTGTGGCTGAAGCCCAGATCGCGGCGGAGAAGATATTGAAGGCCTAGCAGATCGCGCCGCGTTGCCTGTAAGCCCACCGCCCCCCCTTTCATACGCCGGATCAGACCATCTTCCCGAAACACAACTGACAAGATGCTGTATGAACGTTTCGATTTGTGATATAGTCGTGGCGTTTGGATCTCTTCCTGAGCTTTGCACATTTGGCCACGTATGCTTAGGTGTAACTGTGAAGGAGAATACCTCAGGATTTCCTGAATTTTCAGCGATGTTTTCGTCTGTCGGAGGAAGGATCGAATGAGGTATATAGTCTCTCTCGTTCTCGCATTGATCATTGTGTTCCTGACCGTGAGCATCGTGTCCAAGTCTGGCATGACGGAGGACGCGGCTGTTGCGACACGGGTTGAGGGAACGGCCATCATCTTCACCGGTGGAGCTCTTGCGGGTCGCCCGATCAGAAACGGCGACAGCATCTCAAAGAACGACCGGATAGAGGTGGAGGGGAATTCCCGGCTTGAGCTCCGCTTGCCCGACGGCGGCTACTTGAGAATGTCGGAAAACACGCGTCTCACGGTGCGGATGCTGCAGTTCGAGAAACGGACGGGCTTCACGTACCTCCAGGTATTTCTCCAGAACGGCAAGGTATGGGTGAAGATAAACAAACCCGGGACACGCGACTCCCGTGTGGACGTGATCACGAGTGCCAGTACCGCTGCAGGAAAAGCGACCGTCTACGGCGTCGATGCGGAAGGTGACGCGGGAACGACGATCAGCGTTTACGAAGGCGCTGTTCGCGCCATGAGCGCAGCGAGCAACGGACCCCGGGCCATCGGCCAGAAAAGCGCGCCTGCGGAGACCCCGGCGGTCATTGTCCCGGCCCTGCAACAGGCCTCTCTTTCTGCCCGGGAGGCCTCTCCGCCGCGGGGTTTCGATCTCAAGGCCACGATCAATGACTGGATCCGCTGGAACCTGCAGCGGGACGCCCGTGAAGGACTCGCGTCGATCACGGTCGCACCGGCTTCACCGACGATCACCAAGGGGGCCTCGCTCCAATTTGCCGCCGTTGCGCACTATGCGGACAACATCGAAAAAGACATTACCTCCTTCGCGACGTGGACTTCCTCCGATGTCAACGTTGCGAAGATCGAGACATTCGGGGCCACTGCGGGAACAGCGGTCGGAGCGTCCACTGTCGCGGCCGCGATCGAAGATATACACGGGTCAGCCATGCTGAACGTCAGAGCGGAAAT
>JBAIYC010000107.1:0-60825 GCA_037916085.1 Nitrospirota bacterium
TTCCATACGATACCATCCTCCTCAGGCTTTTTTCCTGCTCTTGACGACGTCCTCATAGAGTGGCGACATTGCCCGCAAGCGTTCCACAATGGGTGGCAGTTTTTCCAGAACATAGTCCACGTCTTCGACGGAGGTTCCCATCCCCAGCGACATCAACAGGGTCCCGTTGGCGGCGGCAGCCTCCGTCCCGATACAGGACAGCACATGGGACGATTTGAGCGAGCGGGACGTGCAAGCCGATCCGCTGGAAACGTAGATGCCGTCCATGTTCAGGAAGAGCAGCATGGACTCCCCTTCCACATACAGAAAGGACACGTTCGCATTGTTCGGCAGACGCCTCGTTGGATGCCCGTTCAGGAACATATCCGGGATCTTCTGCGCCAGTCCCGCCAGCAACCGGTCCCGCAGCGGTGTCAGGTAGCTCATCCGTCCTGAAACCTCGGCAACAGCCAGCTCGGCCGCCTTTCCAAGGCCCACGATCGCCGGCACGTTCTCGGTCCCGCCGCGCCTGCCCTCTTCCTGGACACCGCCCTCGATCTGTGGTTTGATCCGGACGCCCTTCCGCACATAGAGCGCGGCGGCCCCCTTCGGACCGTAGAACTGGTGCCCCGAGAGGGACAGCGCATCGACGTTCAGCTCCTTGACGTCCACCGGTACCCAGCCCACGGAGGTCACCGCGTCAGTGTGGAACAGAACGCCTTTTTCCCGGGTGACGGCACCGATCTCGGCAATGGCCTGGAGCGTCCCGATCTCGTTGTTGGAATGCATGATCGATACGAGGACGGTCTCCCTGGCAATGGCCTTCGCAACATCCGCCGGGTCGATAAGCCCCTGCCGGTCAGGCACAATGGACGTCACTTTGAAGCCGGCCTTCTCCAGTGTCTTTGCCGGATGGAGAACGGAGAAATGCTCCATCTGAGATACGATGATGTGGTTGCCCTTCTGGCTGTTCGCCTGTGCCAGACCCTTGATGGCGAAATTATTGGATTCCGTTCCGCTCGCGGTGAAGAATATCTCCTCGGGCTTTGCACCGATCAGTGTCGCCGTCCTCACACGCGCTTCATCAACAGCATTCTTTGCCTCCCTGCCCATATCGTGCAGGTTCGAGGGATTCCCGAACTTGCTGGTGAAATAGGGCAGCATGGCCTCCACCACCTTTGGATGGGCCGGGGTCGTCGCCACGTGGTCCAGATACACTTTTCTCACGGCTAGCACGCCCCCTTTCCCGCCGCAGCTGTCTTCCTGCGCCCCGTCGTCTGTTCACGCTCCTTGTGAGGCGCCTGTCGCAGGAGATGCTCAAAGGTGATCCCGTCCAAAGCCTCTTCGATCTTTTCACCGACCCGCGCCCATACCATCCGCGCAACGCAATCATCTGCCTGGTAGCACCTGGCATCTCCCGGCTCGAGGCAATGTGACAGCGCGATGGGCCCTTCCAGCGATCTGACCACGTCGCCGATCGTCAGGTCTGAGGGCTTTCGCGCCAACAGGTAGCCGCCATGCGGACCTCGCACGCTCTCGATGATCCCGGCCTTGCCGAGCTTGTGCAGGATCTGTTCCAGATAGGACAAAGAGATACGCTGGCGTTCAGCGATTTCCTTGATCGTCAGCGGTCCCCGCCCGAAGTTCCTGGCGATCTCGAAAAGCGCCCGTACGCCGTATTTCCCTTTCGTGGAAAGTTTCACAAAAGCCCCTTGCTCACAGTGTCATGCCCTGATTCTGCATGTACCATAGCAAACCTGACTATTCCTGTCAAGTATTTTCCCCGCAGCGCCTGCGAAGGATCGAATCAGGCTTTACTCCGGTTACCCGGTGTGGTATGGTTAGTCAGTATGGGAGAGCCAATGTGGGTCCAGATGAACGTGAACACCGTTCTGTATGACAGTAAGAACAGCAGCTATATCGTCCTCCTGAAGGACGAGACGGGGAAAAAAGTCCTGCCCATCTGGATCGGCGCTGCAGAAGGGAACTCCATCGCCCTCGCCATGGGCAGCATGAAGACGAGCCGCCCGCTCACCCACGACCTCATTGTTTCGATCTTCGACCGTCTGGAGATCGAAGTCGCACGTGTGGTGGTCAGCGATCTCATCGAAAACACGTTCTATGCGTCCCTCTACCTCCTGCACGGCGGAAAGGAGTTCCATATCGATTCCCGCCCCAGTGACGCCATCGCAGTCGCCATCCGGCTCGGCTCCCCTATTTTCGTCCAGGAAGAGGTCCTGAACAAACAGGACCAGGCAACGATCGATCAGTGGATGAAGAACCTCGGGGAAGCCGGCGGAACCGAGCACAACGCATAGCGGTAACGACAGGTTCAATATTCAAATTCAACATTCAACACCGTACTGCGCCATCTTCCTTTGAGTCCGGAATCGTTTGTCTTACAACCCCCATCTTGGAGCGATCGAGTTCTCCACGCCCATTGCATCCAGCACCCTCCCCACGACGAAGTCCACGATGTCCTGCAGATGTTTCGGCCGGTGGTAGAAGCCGGGCATGGCGGGAAGGATGTGACATCCCGCCTCCGCAAGCGCGAGCATGTTCCGAAGGTGGATCGCAGAGAGCGGAGTTTCGCGCGGGACCACTACGAGCTTCCGGCGCTCCTTCAGGGTGACATCCGCGGCACGCTCGATAAGGTTTGACGCTAACCCATTGGCGATCGCTCCGAGCGCCTTCATGGAGCAGGGGATGACCACCATGGCGTCGACCGGCGTGGAGCCGCTCGCGATCGGCGTGTACATATTATCCTCGTCAAAGTAGCGAAGTTGTCCTTCTTTCGCATCCAGGAGGTGCTCAAAGGCATTCTGGATTTCGGTCTCTGATCCCTTGAGCAGGATGCCCGCTTCGTCGTTCAGGATCTTTAGTCCGTCGCCGGAAATGCACAGGTAGATCGAATGCCCGTTCTGCACGAGCACCTGCAGAAGACGAAGCGCATAGGGGGCGCCGCTGGCGCCCGTGATCGCAACGGTAAATGTCGACATAGATCTCCTTGTACACCTAAGTTAGGAACGTTCCCTGGTCTTCGTTCAGACCTTCATCGCCGGAGCTCACCGCCAGCGGTCTTCCCGTTGATCGACAGCATTGCAAGAAGGACCCCGGCCAGGAGCGCGAGCCCCGCTCCCATGGAGAACGCCGCCGACGGACCGGCCTTTTGCCAGACGACCCCGAAGAGCAGCGAGGCGGGAAGAGCGCCTGCGCCGACGATCAGATGATACAGACCGAAGGCAGATCCCCGCAGATGGGTCGAGGCAAAATCTGCGACCAGCGCCTTTTCCACTCCTTCGGTCAGCCCGAAATAGACGCCGTACACCGCGAACAGGACCCACGCATGCCACTGCCGGTCGGCCTGGCCGAAACCCGCGTACACTAGGGCATAGACGACCCACCCCGCAACGATGACGCTCCTTCGACCGATACGGTCGGAGAGGACCCCGCCGGGAACGGAGCTTGCCATCTTGACGACATGGAGCGTCACCCAGATCATGGGAAGCAGTGTCATCGGCACGCCGAGTTGCTGCGCACGAAGGAGGAGGAAGGCGTCTGTCGAGTTGCCGAGGGCAAAGATCAGGACGATCAAGAGAAACCGCTGAAACGGAGCGGGCATCTGTGCCAGCGACGACCGGAAGCCGAAGACCGTCTGCCCTGCCCCCAAGGATGCAGCCGTCCTCTTTTCACGGATGCCGGTCAGCAACAGAAGGACGGCGAGCAGGCCGGGAAGAAAGGAAAGCAGAAAGATGGTCTTGAGATCATCATGGAACACCAGCAGCAGGGCAGTCGCCGCGAGCGGTCCCACAACCGCTCCTGCGTGGTCCATGGCGCGGTGGAACCCGTAGGCCTTCCCCCGGTGTTCGGCAGGCGTCGAATCGGCGATGATGGCATCGCGCGGCGAGGTCCGGAGGCCCTTTCCTACGCGATCGGAAAACCGGAGCAAGAGGACCTGCATCCAGGACGTTGAAAGGGCAATGAGCGGACGGATGATGTTCGACAGGGAGTATCCGGCGACGATCCATCCCTTCCGTTTCTTGATGCGATCCGAAAGGTAGCCCGAGTAAAGCTTGAGAAGCGAGGCTGTTGCCTCCGCTATGCCTTCAATGATACCAAGCGCGGCGGGCCCCGCCCCGAGCACGGACGTGAGAAACGCCGGCAGGAGCGGGTAGATCATTTCCGATGCGCCGTCGTTGAGCAGACTGACAAAGCCCAGCACAATGACGTTTCGGGACAGCCCCCTGCTCCACTTTTGCGAAGGTGATACAGCTCCCGTGCTCATGGACGTGACTTTACCCGATTCAGACATGTTTTGCAAGGAATGAGGCCGACGCTCGGGCAGGCTCACTGGGAAAGGGCCTTCTGGATTATCCGTTTGGCGAGTTCTGCAAGCCGGGCATCGCTTGCCTCGAGCGACTCACGGGCCCGCCGCGCCGCATCATAGAGCAGTGCGTTCTCAATGGCGACGGCGGCGTGACCGGCAAGAGCATCGAGCAGATCGATGTCGCTCTGCAGGAATGCCTCGCCATTGCCCTTGTGCCCGACCGCAAGCACTCCTTCGAGCTGCCCCTTGTAGCGGAGCGGGACCAGAAGCTCGGCGCCGATGTCCCGGAGAGCGCAGTTGAGCGAATGGAAGCTTTCGTCGGGCAGTATCCGTTCGAGCTCCTCCCGGACCACCGCCTCTCCTGTCTGTCGGACAAGGTCGACAACGGCGGGGTCGAGCGATCGGCCCCGAAGTGCGGAAACGGCCCCGCCCGTGCCGTGGCGGAGGGTGAACCCGCTCTGGCCGTCCTTCAGGTAGATTGCAACACCATCGGTCCGCAGCGCAGTTCGGATGGTCTCCGCGATATAGTCGAGCAATTCGTCGAAATCTAATATTGTCACGATCGCCTTGATGGATTCCCGCAGTACATCCTGATAAAGGTACCGGTCCTGCAGCACGGTCCACTGGACCAGAACGCGCAGTCGCTTGCTGAAGGGCGTACCGAAGAACAGAAGAACCAGGAAGGACAGCGACAGAAGGATCGCCATGGCCTGGCCGACAAGCGGCTCAAGCGCCCTGAATAGTGCGAGCTGCGCCCAGGCGAAGAGCACGAGGAGAAGAGCTCTCGTCAGAAGGTTCGATATGACGATCCTGATGTCGAAAAGCCGGAATCGCATGATCGCATAGACGGTCAGGACCACCCAGGGGAAACTGAAATAGGCTGACAGGCCGGGCTCAAAGCCGAACCCGCCGAAGAGCTGCAAAAAACCGGCGGTAAGCGCCCCACCGACGGCGAAGATGATCGTCCCGACGAAGAAGTAATTCAGCTGGGCCTGCTTGATGCCTGTCACATCCCGGTGGAGCCTGATGATCTCGACCATGAGCCAGACAATAAGCCCCGCGCCGATGAACCGCGCAGGATTTTCAAGCGGACCGTGCGGGTTCTGGAAGGGTATTAGAACGTACCGATTGGTCACGATCAGGTCCGTTGTCAGACAGAGGACCAGCATGACGGTCCAGAAGGGATAGAGCAGGTATCCGACGATGCGGGCCGTCCTGCTCGCCTCGCTCCTCAGGTAGAAAACGAACTGGAGGGCAGCAGGAACGCTGAACCAGCCGATCCAGTTGAGCCGGGCGAAAGGGACGGGATCCATCCCCGCGGCGGCGCTCAGATACATCAGCGAGCTGCTGAGGGAAAAGGCCGCGGAAAAGAAGGAAAAGGCTGCCACCGCCTTGATCACACGGCTGTTGCGCCGGTTCTGACGCAAAAGCACGATACCAAGCAGCAGCTCCGTTGCTGCGATGAAAAGAAGCGGATATCCAAGAATCACATGCAGGCTCACTACGCACCCCTTTAGGGAACAACAGTATATACCACGCGGTCCCGTCTACCGCAAGTGCCAAACGTAGGCAACAGGCAAGCCGCAAAGATCGAAAATCATTTGACATTGGGCGCACACTGTGATAAAAAGCGGAGAAATTTCAAATCATTCCATCATGAGCGGGGAACAATATCTCTATGGCAATCGGTATCGCGAAGCGCGCACAGTCCATCAAGCCGTCGCCGACACTGGCCATGGCGGCCAAAGCAAAGGGAATGAAAGCCCAGGGCATCGATGTTGTGGATTTCGGCGTCGGGGAACCCGATTTCGATACCCCGGAGAACGTCAAGCAGGCTGGCATCAAGGCCATCCAGTCGGGCTTCACGAAGTACACGCCAGCATCGGGCACGGACGAACTGAAGGAAGCGGTCATCGACAAGTTCAAGAAGGACAATGGCCTCGTCTACGAAAAGAACCAGGTGCTCATTTCCTGCGGCGCGAAGCACAGCCTCTACAATATCGCTGAGGCGCTCTTCGACCCGGGCGATGAGGTGATCATCCCGTCCCCTTACTGGGTCTCCTATCCCGACCAGGTGCTCCTGAACGACGCCACGCCGGTCATCGTCGCAACGACGGAGCAGGGAGGATTCAGGGTATCCGCCGCCGGGCTCGAGAAGGCGGTCACGAAACGGACCAAAGCGATCATCCTGAACAGCCCTTCCAACCCCACGGGCCTTGCCTATGACCGCAGGACCCTCGAGGAGATCGCAGCGGTCGCGGTAAAGCACAAGATCTACGTGATCTCCGACGAAATCTATGAGAAGCTCGTCTATGACGGCTTCCGGCATACGAGTATCGCGTCCCTCGGTCCGGAGATCAAGGACCTGACCATCGTGGTGAACGGCGTGTCCAAGTCGCATTCCATGACCGGCTGGCGCATCGGCTACGCTGCGGGTCCCAAGGACGTCATCACGGCAATGGCGAACATCCAGAGCCAGAGCACGTCGAACCCCACGTCCATCTCCCAGAAGGCCGCGCTCGAGGCGCTTCGCGGACCGCAGGATTTCCTGCCGACGATGAACGCCGAGTTCGACAGACGGCGGAAATACATGGTCGAGCGTCTGAACAAGATGCCCGGGACCTCCTGTCTCATGCCGGTCGGTGCGTTCTACGCGTTCCCGAACGTTTCGAAGCTGTACGGCAGGTCAGCGGGGACTACGGTCATCAGGAATTCGAACGACATGGCGGCTTACCTTCTGGAGCATGCAAAGGTGGCGCTTGTATCGGGCGATTCATTCGGCGCCGATGCCTACATTCGGCTCTCCTATGCTACATCCATGGAGAACATCACGAAAGGACTGGACCGGATCGAAGCGGCTCTGAACGCGCTCCGGTAAGACCCCCATCGCGTATCGGCAAGGAGGTTCCATGAAAATCGTAACGTATCTTCTCGTCGTGCTGCTCGTCGGAGCTTTGGCCGGCGGGGCCTACTTCTATATGATCCCGTACAAGCAGATGGCCGCAGAGTACGAGAAGCTCAGTGCGGGGCAACCGGAATTCGACAGGGCGCGAAGGGAACTGGCGAAGTACAAGGAGCGAGAAAAGGCGAATTCCGGGTGGACAGAACCGGCTGCGGAAAGACTAAGATCCGGCCTCGCGAGGGATATCTCCGAAGGAACTGCAGAGGTCGTCGTTGCCGGGAACCGCGTGGTCGTCAATATATCGGAAAAGGCCCTCTATACCCCAAACTCGGTGACCTTTGCGAAAGACAGCCCGCAGGCGCTCGCCAATCTTGCGTCCCTGCTGAAGGACTTCAAGGACAGGGAGATACTCGTTGGCGATGCCACCGTACCGGCGCCAGCCCAAGGCAAGGGCCGCAAGCGCGTCCCTGCCAAGGACGCGCGGACCCTTGCCTCAGGCCGTACACTCGCACTGGTGAAATACCTGGCCCAGAACGGCGTCGCTGATGAAACGCTGATCGCCGCATCCTATCCGGCGAAGATGCCGGACCGTGGGTTCAAACTGAAGGGGGAAAAGGTGGTCATTGTCATCGCTGCGCCCGCCGTTTCCGAGGCACTCCCTGCTTCCGCGAAACCGGACACGAAACCCGCCGTTTCCACCAAGACGACCCCCACGCCCGCCGCCGCATCACAAATCAAAACGATCCCTATTTCAACGGTCCCGCCAAAGAAAGTGCAGTAGGAAGCCGACGGGAAATAGAACAGCGCATCAGGATCCTGAATCTCGCCTGAACAAGAGAGGCGCCGGACAAACAGTCCGGCGCCTCTTTGCATTCTCTTCTATCGATACCGGCTCCCGTGGCCGGGCAAACGAGCGATCCATGTACCCGGACGCTCAACGGTCCGGCTAGAAGGGTCGGGACAATTTCGTGAAGATATACTGCTCCGTCGTGTCCGGACTGTTGCTCGTCCTCCACTCCCGCAGGCGATATTCGAGCGAAAGATAGATCATCCGGATTCGGTAGTTCAGCCATGTCCGGAACTCATCCTGGGTGTAGCGCGTGTTCACTGCCAATTCCGTGACGCGGTAATCATGCCTCAGGTTAATATGGTAATCAAGCTGACGCGTAAAGTTATAATTAAACAATGCTGATGCATAGAAGTCGAGGTCATCGGACGAAGAGTTGAGCGGAGCCCCCAGCGTGGACAGGGTCTGGAATTGCGACGTGTACCTGCTGCGCGTTGCGCCTCCGCTGAAGATAAGATAGTCCGTAGGCGTATAGTCCGCATTCACGTTGTAGGAGAACTGACGCCGCGACTGCTGACTGTTTGCCACGAGGGCCGTAAAATTGTTCGGCACATTGGAGGACGTCGTCGAGTTCGTATAGTTCGCGGTCAGTCCGATGACCACCTTCGTGATCCGCCTCGTTGAGAGCGACGCGATGAACGAATTCTGCTTCAAGTCGATCGCCGCGGGAGAACTGTCCCTCCTGTTCGAGAACCGGTAGTCCAGGGTGAGGTTCTCGTTGACCCAGCCATTGCTGAGCACGCCGAGGGCCAGATTATTTCCGTAGATCGTACCGTTGCCTGCAACGGCCGCTGAAGTCGAGGACGCGTGCGAGAATCCGCTGAAGAAGTCATAGTCCGTATGGAACAGGAAAGGCCTCATGAATTCCGGCGCATAGATCTTGCTGTAAGCCGCGCCGACATCCGCGCTCCCCGTTGTGATCTTGTAGTCCTGCTCGGGAGCAGTGAAGGTGGCAAACTGGACGTAATCGCTCTCGCCGTAATTCAGGCCTGCGAACAGCCGAAGCGATTCATCCACGCGGTACCAGATCTTCGCCCCGCCGTTCTGCGCGTCCTGGCTGGCAACCGGGTTCCGGAGCGAAGAAACATTGTACCAGTAATTCTGCGCTATTCTGTCCACCTCTGCCACATTGTAAGTGAAACCCAGGGCATTCGATTTTTCCTCCTGGAGGAAGCCGGTTATGTTGTTCGTATCTCGTTGATAGAGGCGGCCGGTCACGTTGAAATCGCTTCTGGGAGTGACCAGCCAGGTTGCCAGGAGATCCCCTGACTTCGTGTCATAGGACTGGTTCAGTGCGCCGTCATTGTACTTTTCGAGACCAGCGTTCATGTTGACCGTGAGGTTCTCGGCAAGTTTGTAGACGAGCACACCCTTCGTCTCATCGCGCGTTTCTGACTGAGGATATACTGGGCTCGTCGAATCGGCCTCCGTATGCCTCTGCTCGAGCGTTATGAACGGGAGCGGAAACGGGCCTGACGAGCGATTGCGGAAATTGTTGCCGTTGTTGTTATTGTTGTTGTTGTTCCCGTTGCCGCCGGGACGCGCGAGATCGAGTGCGGCCTTTGCCGCGTAGGTCGTCGTCGTAAGATCGTATTGCACCGAGCCGACAGGACTTACCGTCGACGTTGTCTTTGCCGCGTCAACCCCGAAGCTGTACTTCATGCCTGTGAAGAAATCGGCAGCGACGTTGTAGGAGAGAACATCGGTATTCGCACTTCCACTGTGCGTGGTAATAGCGTATCCTATGCCGCCTCTCACCACAACGAGCCGGGGATCGAACACAAATGTCTCGGCCGATATCGAGTAGGACTGGACAAATTCGCTCCATGAGGTCTTCTGTTGGCCGACCTTTGTTTCGTAATCACGATAGGCGAATTCCACAAGGCCGGAAACGGTATAGGCATGTACGGTCCCTGCCAGGACGAGCATGACGATGGCTGAAACTGTCAGGAATATTATATACTTATATCGCAGGGACACAGGCTGGAGGCGTCCTTAGTAATTTTGCGTAAAAATACTGTGACGGACCATGCAAATTCCCTGCCTCTCGCATGTAAAATATTATTGAATAGATTCAATATGTTAATTGATAACTAAGAAAAAAAAGAGCGTTTTTTGAGTAAAAACGCTCACGGGTGAGTATTAATAAACAGGGGGGGGAATACCGGCTCTCTGTCTATATAAAATTGAAATCTATGGTCTTTTTGATGTTATCTCTATTCTTGATTTCGCCTTGAGCTCTTCCAGCCATTTGGCCATTAACTCATTCGAGCGCTTGCTTTCCAGATCGGCCCTGAGTTTGTCCTTCACTTCTTCAAAGGGCAAATCCCGCTCGGGAGACTTGTCCTCGACCTTGATGATGAACCATGTACCGTTTCCCTGCCCTTGCACTGGTCCTCCCACGGCCCCATTCGGGAGTTTCCATGCCAGGTTCTCGATCTCGGGGATGAACCTCCCTTTATGGACATAGCCGGTGTCGCCCCCCATGATACGGTAATTATCCTCAGACATCTTGGCGGCGACGCTCCCGAAATCCTCACCCGCCCTGATCTTCTCGTAAGCCTCTCTTGCCTTGCTTTCCTCTTTCACTGATATAACCCTCAGGCGGACCCTTTCGGGCTGCCGGAACTTGCTCCGGTTCTTCTCGTAGTACTCCTTGAGGGCCTCGTCGGCCATGCGGGAAGGCTCGACCACGGTCTTCTGCGTCAGCTGATAGACAAGAACTTCCTTCTCGACCTGCTGCCGGAGCGTGGACTCGGTCATCCCGGCGCGTTTGAGCGCCTTCTCGTAGTCGCTCTTCGCATTGAACTGGCCACGGATCGCAGCCATCTGCTCCTTGACCATCTTCGTATCGAGCTTGACCCCTTTGGCCGTTGCGTCCTGATAGCGAAGCTCCATGCTGATCAGGTCATCCAGCGCCTTGTCGCGCAGTTCGGCGCGCTTCTCCTCCGATACCTCACCGTGAAAAGAAATGCGAGGGATGAGCCTGTCTATCGCCTGTTCCAGCTCCGATGCTTTTATCGGAACGCCGTTCACCGTGGCGACGATAGCCTCTTCGGCAGAAAGGGTCACCGCCGATAAGATCAGCGCCGCGCACACGATCATCCGCGTCATCTGAGGCTCCTTGGCTACGAAATGTCCTTGGTCAGGGGGCTGCAGTGCCCGGACCAGGGTTCATGTAGACCTTGTACTGATCAGGATGCTCGCGCTTCCACGATTCGCTCAGGTACTGATAGATATTAACGCGGTTGTTCAGCGAATCGGCCACATAGATCCTGTCCTGGCTGTCGATGAAGAGGCCCGCTGGCAGCTCAAAGTATCCGGGGTACGTGCCGGCAGACCCGAACCACATAAGCAGCTGCCCTTCCTCGGTGAATAGCTGGATGTTGCTGAAGGCGTAATCGGAAACATAGAGGTGGCCCTCGCTGTCGAAAGCGACCCCCTTGGGCCTTGAGAACATGCCAGGAAGATCCCCCAGCTCACCGATGGTACGGATGAACTTTCCGTCCTGGTCGAATATCTGGACGCGGAAGTTCTGCGTGTCAGCGATGGCGAGGTTCCCGGTCTTGGGGCTCACCGCGACAGTGGAGGGGAAGAAGAAGCGGCCGGGTTCCTTCCCTTGCGCGCCGAACTTGAACAGGAGCTTCCCGTCCGGAGCAAAGACCTTCACGTCATGCGCCTTGCTGTCCACGACGTACAGCCGCGTATGGTCCGCGTTGAACGCTATGCCGGCGGGGTTCCTGAGATCGTCATTCCTGCCGAAGGCGGACTTGAAATTGCCGTCCGGGCCGAACGTAAAGATCGCCTTCGCCGAAGCGTCCGAAACGTAGATCGTTCCGTCAGGCAGCCCTGCCAGCCCGAGCGGCAGCACGATCTTTACTTTGCCCCAGTCGTTCAGCTTCGCATACTTGCGCGCCTTCACGTCGAGGATAGCGACCGAGGCGTTGCCCGTGAGGGCGACATAGATCCGGTCGCCCGCGACATAGACGGCTGCCGGTTTGGACAAAGAGGATTGAGGTGGCGAACCGAAGAGGATCTCGAAGAACGTAGGCTGATAGAAATCGATGGCTCCGTGGTAGGCGGCGATGTAGGCGATGCGCGGTTCTTCCGGCTGATCTGGCCAGACCATGGGGCCCGTCGGGCCGGCGGCCGGCTTCTTGGGCGCGCATCCGATAAAGGGAAGGACCAGCAGGGTGGCCACGCAGACCAATGCGATCTTCTTCAGCATTTCCCCTCTCCTGTTCAGCGTGAGCGATGGATTTAGAAGACAGTTATAGTACCGGCACAAAATAGCATAGTGGGGATGTCACTGTCAATCAATCTCCGCCGGACCTTTCGGCCGAGGGCCAAGAAAGAACCATCTGCGGAAAAACTGCTTCATCGAGATTGTACTGTTCAGATTATCACAACACGAGAAGCGAAAGATCGCCTCTTCCAAATAGAAGCAAGAGACCGTTCAGTTCGCCCAAGGCAATCATCAGGGTTGCTCCAGGTTCGAGGAAGAAAAAAAATAGAGGGGCGAAAGCGCCCCTCTATACTCGGAACCGATACCCACCAGGCTAGATTACTTCACGTGGCAGTCCAGGCAGAGCGCCGAACCGGCGTTCGAAATGCGGAGCAGGTTCGGAATACCCGCGGCAGTCCCATGGACCGCATGGCAGACCGAGCACTCCACCTGATTATTATTACCGGCATACGGTACCGCCAGCTGCGTGGGAGCCTTGTAAGTGCCGTCCGGCTTGGCCGTCGGGATCGCCATGCCGATCGGATGGTCGTTCGTCAGCGACGCAGCATCGCCGGCGATTTCATAGAGGGTATCCGTAATTTTGGTAACGGTACCGTTGAACGGGGAACCGTTTGAGTTCCGGAGCGCGTTGATCGAAGTGAAACCGTCATGACAGCTGAAGCAGACCTGAGATCCCGGGCCGCCGGTCGTCGGCGAGCTGCTCAGCGTACCGGAGCTATAGGCCGTGAAACCGGTGGTCGAACCCGCATAACGGTTCCAGAGCGGCTGGCCGGCAGCCTGCGTCCCGCCGTGCGGGGTGTGGCAATAGATGCAGATTTCGTCCAGGTCACCCTTCACGCTGTTCGTGCCGCTGCTTCTCAGGTTGTGTTTCGTGTTCGCGATCGCCGCATCGGCGACCTGTGCCGTAACGATCGCCAGAGCGATCATTACGAGAACTGCCAAAAGCTTCTTCATCTTCGTATTCCTCCTTCTTGAAAATGTTTGTATTTAAATCACTAAACCTAGTTCTCAGTCCCTCGAATCTTCTAGTAAAGAGGGTTCTTTCCGTGGAAAACAACCGAACTACCCGACCACGGTGTTCCTGTGTTCCCACAGGCAACCTCTGTCCCCCTTTCTGCGAAAAGATGAATCCCTAAGCTATTCCTTTGGATATATAGAAAACATTATAACAAAACGCTATCGTCGACATCCGAGGACACAATAAGCAATTAGAATGCCATATTATAAGTTACTGATAAATAATAATTAATTATTCTTAAGTCTATTACATACAGACGTCTTGAATGAGCATTTACGCGCAGAGTGTTGGAATATGCACATCGTTGGAATATGATGCTTTCTTCAATCCTGCGGCTTCTAGACTCGCCAGTCACTTGGGGATGCCTGCCGAGCCCATTCTTGCCTTTAGAGACTGGAGAAGCTGCTGCCCGGCCTGGACGAACCGCGGGTCCCGCTCCAGGGAGAGGAATGCTGATGCATACTGAGCCGACCGCTGGTAATCCCCGGCCCTCTCCAGCGCCAGCGCGGCGTTCCAGTACCCGCGAGAATCTTCCGGGCGGAACTGGACATATCGCATAAAGTACTCGGCCGCCTTCGCCGGCTGTCCCAGGGTGAGATAGACCTCGCCCGAGGTATTCATGGGCTCCGGCATGTAGGGATTGCTCTGCACGGCCTGAAGCGCGTAGGAAAGCGCCTCATCAGGCCTCTTCTGCCGCAGCAGTGCAAGAGAGATATTGTTCATCAAGCCCGCATCCATCGGCGCGTAGACCAGCCCTTTCTTCCAGGCGATGATTGACTCGTCGACGAGCCCCAGGCGGAAATAGACGACGCCGACCTCGCGATAGACATCGCGGAAGGGAACGCTCTGGTCCGTATCGGGCAGGGAAAGGACCGTGTTCAGCTGTTTGAGCGCCTCATCCAGTCTTCCGGCGGAGGAAAGTGCCTGGCCGTAGTTCTCGTGAGTGCGCTTCTTGTTGGGTGAGCTCTTAACCGCGGAGTGCCATAGGGAAACGGGGTCATGGTAGATCCTGTTCCGCGCGGCCGTTGCCGCTGTCAGCCCCAGAAGGCAGACGATCAGGATCGACAGGCCGATCATGGGGAACGGCGCGGCTCCCGAGCGTTCCACTGCCTTGTCCGTACGAAGCGCCTCACGTCCCGGCTGCTGTTTTGGTCTCGCCATAGCTGCTGTTCCTGCTCCTTCCGAGCGGGCAGTTCCCGCTCCTCAATTGACCGCCTCCGGCAGTAGGGCCTCTTTAACGCGAGGTCAAGCGCACGACCTCCGTGCCGGGATAATAATATGCAAGAATGGCCTTGAAGTCAAACCCCTTCAGCGCGAGCATCTTCGCTCCCCACTGGCAGAGCCCAACGCCGTGGCCCAGCCCCCTCCCGGAAAAGACGACCTCGCCGCCGATGAGTTCCGGCTCGAAAAAGATGCTGGGGATCTCGGAATAGCCGAGCGCCGCGCGAAGCGCCTCCGAAGGCACCGAGGTCCTGCCGCCGGCGTGAGAGAACACCACGTCCTTCACGCGGCCTGCTGCAGTCAGCTCGCCGATCTCGACGCCACGGATGCCGCTGATGCGGTACCCCTGGCGGCGCAGCGCGCCGGCCACGGTCGCTGCGGTGAATCGCTTTTCCCAGACACCATATCGGGAGATCTCCGGGCAATCGCAATCGACCCCCTTGAGATAGGGCGCATCGAGTCCCCAGAGAACGGCGGCATCCTCGGTGTGCCCGCCGCAACTCGAATGGAAGAAAGCCGGGATGACATGCCCCTCGTACGTGACCACCATCCCCGCCGTGCTCTCGACGGCCTGCGTCGACAGGTCCCGTTCCGCGCTTTTCCCCAGGTATACCTGGCTGTCAACGGTGGCGCGGATATGGTAGGGCCGTCTGCCCGCCTCCCCTTTCTGGTACAGCGCATAGGAACGTGACGCCACTGCCTGTGCCTTGACCGCTTCTGTTTCCCAGTCAAAAGGGATCTCCGCAGGGATCACACCTTTGAGGTAATCTTCGATGTCCACATCATTGATCACCATGAGCTTCCCGCCGGCCTTCCGACGGACCTCGACCGCGCCGCGGTATGCCCTTCCATTCACACGGACGATGCCGTCCTTCGATACAAGACGCACGGCGCGACCGTTCGGCACCGCTGCCGAACGGATGACTCGTTTTTCGGTGCCTCCCGCCTTCGTACGGCCCGCGTCACGGGAAACCTCGACCGTGACCGACTGCCGGCTGTCGGCGATCAACACTCTGATGTCCTCTCCCGCTGCTCGGCCCGCTGGGCCGAGGACCGCGATGCCGAGCACAAGCGAAAGGCAGCTCACGACCCTGTTCTTCATGGATTCCGCAGCCTTTGCAATCTCAACTCCGCCTGCCGGAGAGACTCATCGGACTGCCCCTGACCCCTGCCCAGGAACTGCTCATAGTGCTCTATCGCCTGAGCCTTCTTGCCGAGCGATTCCGACACGAGGGCAAGGTTGTAATGAGCCTCCGCGTTGTCAGGCTCGGATGTCACTGCGAGGATGAAGTAGTTCTCCGCTTCCCCAAGGAGCCCCGACAGGAGACAAACATTGCCCAGCTGGTTGTAGGCCATCGAATACCGGGGATCAATCCGGACGGCACGCCGCCATTCAGCTACCGCGCTCCCCACGTCGCCAACCTCCCGGAAGGCATTGCCCAGATTGTAGTGGACACGGGCCTTTCCCGGAGCGCGGGAGACAGCGACGGACCAGAGGATAAGGGGATCATGATACGACATGTTCCTCATGATCGTTGCCCCCAGGAGCAGGAGGCATCCGAAAAGCACCGGAATGAACCTCGCGGCTCCGACACGCATGTTCAGTGAAGGACTGTTCATAGACAGTGGAGGATCATCCGGCGCCGGCAGCGATTACCTCTTCCGGTACCGTTCGTGCTCGCTGAAGATGCAGCCGCAGTACTGCTGACGGTAGAGCTGCATGCGCCGCGACTCTCGAATCCCCGCGCTCCAGCCGGCCCGGAAATCCTCGTAGAAGAAATCGATGCCGTGCTCCCGGGCCATTTCCGTTGCAACGCCCCGGATGACGTCATGTTTCTGATACTTGCTGTAGAGAAGGGACGTGGTAAAGGCGGGCAGCCCGAGCGTGCGCGCTCGTGCCGCGGCTGCGTCGAGCCGCAGACGGTAGCACTGCTCACACCGGCCCGCTCCCCTACCGAGCACGCGGGCAAGGTATCCCTCCAGGTCGTAATCGTCCCGTAGGGACAGTTCCAGACCCGCGCGCTGGGTAAAATCCCGCACCGTGTCCAGGCGCAACCGGTATTCCTGAAAAGGATGGATGTTGGGATTGTAGAAGAAACCCGTCACGGCATGGCCGTCGGCACGCAACCGGTACAGCGGATAGATCGCGCAGGGAGCGCAGCATATGTGGAGGAGGATCTGCAAGGTCTCCGCTCCGTATCGGCGAAATGGATCAGATGAGGATGTCGACCTCTGAATTCTTCAAAATCATCGACCGGAGCCATTCCTTCAGCCGCAGGTCGAAGAAATCGATAGGATTGTAGTCATCGGTCAGGACCATCGCCGGCGTTCCCTCGGGCAGCCGGAACCGGTTCTCAAGAAAGCGGTTCACGCCCTCACGGGCGCCCGGATTGACCGGAAAGCCCGCCACCCTCGTCCGGTCGAAGGGAGGCATCGGACCGGGAGTTGCCAGTACAGTAATGTTGCCACCCGTCTCTTCCCGCTCCACGACATAGTTCGGGTGGACCTCGACGGACGCGAACACCTGCTCAAGCGTTCTTATGATGGACGCTGTCATGAAGGGTTCCCGCTCCAAGCTGCCGATGAGATTAATGGCAAGGATGCCGTGGTCCGTCATGCGACGGCGCAAGGTCTGGAGCGCCTCCAGGCTCAGGACATGGCCCGGGGTGGTGTCGCCGCTGAACACATCGAGGATGATATAGTCATAGCGGTTCCGCGTCCGGTTCAAGAAATAGCGGGCATCCTGCACAAACACCTCGCCTGACACAGAGAACCCGAAGTAGTCCCGCGCAAGGGCAACGACATCGGGGTCGATCTCGACGACATCGGTCCTGATGCCCCGTTGCTCATACCAGATGGGGATCAGCCCGGCGCCGAGGCCGATCACCAGGCAGCTCTTCCCCTTTGGGTTCATGCCGTAGGGAAGGAATTCAAGCAAGTAGGAGTATTCGTACAGGGACATCATGGAACCCATATCGACGCCGCCCTGGACAAGACCGTCGATCAGCAGGTCCCGTTGGTGCGAACCGCCGAGGGTGTAATCCACTATCTTCAGATTGCCGTAGTAGGTGTCTTTGTCGACAACGCGAGAGACCGTGGTGCCGTCCGCCAGGGTCTTGGCCGCGATGCCGTGGGGAGGCGCGAAGAGGAACGGCAGGGCCAGCGCGGCGACCGCGACCGCTCTCCGGCGGAAGAGAAGGAAGTAGCCAGCGGACAGGGCGATAAGGACCGCCCCGATGACGGTGAAGATCATCGAGACGCGGAAGTAGGCGATAAAGAAGAATCCTGTCAGTACCGTACCGAGAAAGCTGCCCGTCGTCGAAAGGGCGTAGAACAGCCCGACGGTCCTGCCGATGTTCCGGACCTCCCGTGCGGCGATCTTGATGAGATAGGGAGAAACGCAGCCAAGCAGGAAGAGCGACGGTCCGAAGAGCACCAGGGAACTCGCGAGCGCTCCAGTGCGCAGGCCCCACCCAAGTGCCCCCTTGAGCACCATGCCCTTGAGCAGCGGGATCGCAAGCGCCAACACGCCTGCGGCAAGAATGACAGCATACAGAACAGCGGGCGACGGCCAGCGGTCCGACAGGACGCCGCCCGCGGCATAACCGGCGGCAAGCGCAACAAGGGTGACCGTGATGAGCGAGGTCCAGACAAAGAGACTGACGCCGAAGAAAGGCCCGATGACGCGCGACCCGAGGATCTCGATGACCATGACCAGCGCGCCGCATACGACGGCAGTCGCGATGAGGTAGGAAAGGAAAGCTCGTGAACCGACGGCATGTCCTGCCGGGACCGCATCAGGAGCGTCATTCGTCATAGGAGCCTGTCCTGGCGCGGTACAGTCCGGATCCGCTGGAAATACTCGAAGGAGCGTTTCGTTGCCTGCCTGCCGCGCGGCGTACGGTCCAGGAACCCCTCCTGGATCAGGAACGGTTCATAGACATCCTCGATGGTATCCCGCTCCTCGTTGAGCGCCGCGGCAAGCGTGTCGAGACCGACCGGTCCGCCCTCGAACTTGTCAATGATGGTGAGCAGCAGCCGTCTGTCCATTTCATCCAGACCGTTCTTGTCGACTTCCAGGCGCTCCATGGCCTCCGTGACGACGGAAAGGGTAGCCTTGCCGTCCCCCTGCACCTGGGCGAAGTCGCGCACCCTTCGGAGGAGGCGGTTCGCGATCCTTGGCGTTCCCCGGGACCGTCCGGCTATCTCGCCCGCCGCGTCCCGGTCAACGGAAAGCTTCAGGAGCCCCGCGGAACGCTCGACGATCTTCAGCAGTTCATCGGGCGAATAGAAGTTCAACCGGTCGATGACGCCGAAGCGGTCACGGAGCGGCGATGTCAGGAGCCCGGTCCTGGTCGTTGCCCCCACAAGGGTGAAGCGGGGAAGGTCAAGCTTGATGGACCTCGCGCCCGGCCCCTGGCCGATGATGATATCGAGCTGAAAATCCTCCATCGCGGGATAGAGGATCTCTTCCACAACGCGGTTCAGACGGTGGATCTCGTCGATGAACAGGACGTCGCCTGGCTGAAGGTTCGTCAGGATCGCCGCGAGATCGCCGGCGCGCTCCAGCACGGGCCCCGATGTTGCGCGGAGGGAGACCCCCATTTCATGGGCGATGATGTTCGCCAGCGTGGTCTTCCCCAGGCCGGGAGGCCCGCAGAACAGCACGTGGTCGAGGGCCTCGCCCCGTGCCTTCGCGGCCTTGATGAACACGGCAAGGTTGTCCTTGATCCGCTGCTGCCCAACGAAATCCTCGAACCGGGTGGGCCGAAGACTCCGGTCCAGTTGGACCTCGTCGTTGTCTTGTTCCGGGGTGACAAGTCTCTTTGGCACTGTTTCCTCTCGCGCAACGGTCCCTATCGCTGGCCGAGCTCCCCGAGCGATTCGCGAATGAGCTGCGCCGTCGAGATGTTCGGCCGCGCCTGATGGACCCTTCTAACGGCCTCTTCCGCCTGCTGCCGCCTGTACCCGAGGTTCACTAGGGCTGATATGGCGTCACTCGTCGTGCCGCCGGGCAGGATGCCCGCTTCTGCCTCTGCCGTGCGGAGGACAGGCGGTGCCAGGTGCTTCACCTTGTCCTTGAGCTCCAGGCACAGTCGTCCAGCGGTCTTCTTCCCGATGCCCGCTATCGAACAGAGCCGCGATTCGTCCGACCCATGGAGTGCCCGGAGGAGGTCATCCAGGGAAAGGCCGGAGAGCACCGACAAGGCGAGCTTCGGGCCGATGCCGGAGACGCCCAGAAGGAGGAGAAAGACCTCCTTCTCGAGTTCGGTGGAAAATCCGAAAAGGCTGAGAGCATCCTCGCGCAGATGGGTATGCACGTGCAGGACGATGGACTCCCCGGTCTCGGGGACGCGGGCAAGAGTGGAAGCCGGGACCGTCACTTCATAGCCGACGCCGCCGACATCGATGATGAGCGAATCGGCCGCTTTGCGTCGCAAGACACCGGAAAGCCAGGCGATCATTTCGTTCTGCCGGCCTCGCGCGCCAGTTGCCGCAGGATCGACGGGTTCTTGAGCATCTCCCGCATGCGCGAGGAGTGGACATGACAGATCGCAGCCGCAAGTGCATCTGCGGCATCGGCGGGATGGGGCACCTTGGGCAGCTCCAGGAGCGTCTTGACCATGAGCTGAACCTGTTTCTTGTCCGCCTTCCCGGTCCCGACGACCGCCTGCTTCACCTCGGCAGGCGCATACTCGAAGACCGGCAACCCGGCGTTCACGGCCGCCAGAATGGCTACGCCGCGCGCATGCCCGAGTTTGAGCGCCGCCTTGATATTGTTCGAAACAAACAGGTCCTCCACGACAACAGCGTGGGGCTTGTACTTCTGGATGATCTTTTCCAGCTCCTCGTAGATCTTTCGGAGCCGCTTGGGAAAAGGCTGCTTCGCCGACGGGCTAATACCACCGGATACGACGTGGAACAGTTTGTGGTCCTCCTCGGTAACGATACCGTAGCCGCTCGTGAGCGTGCCCGGATCAATCCCCAGCACCCGCATGGTCACCCCCCCTAGACCAGGATACAGACAGCAGACTCCGGCTCTCGGTCATCCGTTGTCTTTCTTTTCTCCCCCGTACCCTACGCTTCCACCGCGCTCATGACCTCATCGGGAATATCGAAGTTCGCGTAGACGTTCTGGACGTCATCATTGTCTTCGAGCGCCTCCATAAGACGCAGCATCTGGGACGCTTCCTTCTGCCCCTCAAGCTTCACATAGGTCTGAGGCACCATGGTCACCTCGGCGACCTCCGTCGCGATGCCGGCAGCGTCCAGGGCCTTCTTGACGTTGTCGAAGTCCGCTGGCGCCGTAGTGATCACGAAGTTCTCGTCCTCGGCCTGCATGTCCTCGGCCCCCGCGTCGAGCGCGATGGTCATCAGCTTCTCCTCGTCAGCCTTCGCCTTGCCGACGACGATGTATCCCTTCTTGTGGAACATCCAGGAAACGCAGCCGTTCTCGCCCATTCCCTTGCCGAGCTTCTCCATGATGTGCCGGAGCTCGGAGACCGTCCGGTTCTTGTTGTCAGTCATGACCTCGACGATGATGGCCACGCCGTTCGGACCATAGCCCTCGTAGGTCACTTCCTCATATGCCACCCCCGGCAGTTCGCCGGTGCCCTTCTGGATCGCGCGCTTGATATTGTCCGCCGGCATGCTGACGCCCTTGGCCTTTTCGACCGCTGTCCTGAGGCGGGGATTGCCGTCGGGGTCCCCTCCCCCGAGGCGTGCAGCAACGGTGATCTCCTTGGTGATCTTGGTGAACATCTTGCCGCGCTTGGCGTCGATTGCCGCCTTCTTGCGCTTTGTTGTCGCCCACTTGGAATGACCTGACATGAAACCTCCCGAAAAATTCCAGACGAGCGAGGACGGACCGTCAGACCGCAGACAAGATCAAGGCCCGCGTCATGCTGTTTCTCGTCTCCTGCCGGCGTCCGTTCTCTCCCTCTGTCCTCTGATCATCGTTCTACATGATGCACCTCGTGCTCCGCGTCTTCCTTGAGCCGGGTGAAGATCATCCGGCCCGCCGCGGTCTGGAGCACGCTCGTGACCGCGACCTCCACGTTCTTGTTGATGAACCGCCTGCCGTTCTCCACGACGATCATCGTCCCGTCATCGAGATAGGCCACGCCCTGGCCGGCCTCCTTGCCCTCCTTCAGCACGAAGACCCGCATGCTCTCCCCGGGAAGGGCCACCGGTTTGACGGCATTCGACAGGTCGTTGATGTTCAGCACCTTGACGCCCTGGAGTTCCGCCACCTTGTTCAGGTTGAAGTCGTTCGTGATGACCTTTGCCCCGCTCCTCTTCGCAAGGGCGATGAGCTTGTTGTCCACTTCCCGTATCTTGGGGAAATCGTCCTCCGTGATCCTAACCTCCATATGGCTCATCTTTTGGATCCGGTGGAGGATGTCAAGCCCCCGCCTGCCCCGGGCCCGCTTCAGCGAATCGGAGGAATCGGCGATATGCTGCAGCTCCTGCAGGATGAACTGCGGGATCACCAGGGTCCCGTCCAGGAACTCTGTTTCGCAAACGTCGGCAATCCGTCCGTCGATGATGACGCTGGTATCCAGCAGTTTCAGGTTCTCGTCCGCGCCTCCCTTGAAGAGTCTCTTGATGTTCGCAGGATTGAACCGCTCCCCTTCGCGGACCCCGATGGTGATGCCAAGATAGCCGAAAAAGGCGTTCAGAAGCAGGACAATGAAGTTCACGATGCTCCGCTCCAGGGGAACCAGCTTGAGGGGCGTGGCGATGATGCTCGCGGAGGTAAGACCGATGATGAATCCCAGAATGCCTCCCGCGATGACCTTGAGCGCAACGCGTCGGAACAGCAGCTCCGTCAGGATGATGGCAACGGCCACTGCGAACCCGATGGCCATCCCTTCAATCTTTGTGACCTGTTCATCGAGCTGAGTGGACACATAGTATCCCAGCAGCGTGCCGACAAAAACAAAAACAATACGGATCAGTACGAGTCCCATTGGTATTCACCTCCTCTCTGTGAAAGGATATCCCCCGCATATCGGGAGAACGTCAGTCTATGATGAAAGCACCGCGGCCGAACAGTGTTCTTACTCCGGCTTGATCGTCAGGAACAGGTCCGCTCCTTTCCTGCGGATGAGCAGGAGGGTCCGGTCCTTCGACTTGACGCGGGAAGCGGCGTTCTTATAATCCTCGATCGTCGCGATGTCCTTCTGGTTGATCTGCAGAACGATGTCCCCCGGTCGCAGCCCCGCTTCAAAAGCCCTGCTTCCCTGCTCGATCTTGACGACCACAACGCCGGACTCCCCGTCGCCGATGCCGAAGCGCTTTGCCAGTTCGGGGGCCAGCTGCCGCACAGTGATCCCCGAGAGCGCGTTGCTCTCTTCCGGTCCCCCTCCCGTCTCTTCGATGGGACCCTCGCCGAGTTTCTTGGGCAGTTCGGCGATCGTCACTTCGAGATCCACTTCCTTCTTCTGTCGAAGCACCTTCACCTTCACCTTGGTGCCTACCGGGGACTGGGAGACCATGTTCCGCAAATGCCCGGTATCTTCGACCTCCTTGCCGTTGAACGACAGCAGCACGTCACCCTGCTTGATGCCGGCCTTCTCCGCGGGGCTGCCCTTCATCACACCGCTGACCAGCGCGCCCTTCAGATCCTTGGTGCCGAACTCCTCGGCGAGATCGGCGGTCACTTCCTGGATGCTGACGCCAAGCCATCCACGCACCACCTTCTTGTACTTGATAAGACTCTCCATCACCTGCCGGGCCATGCTGCTCGGGACAGCAAACCCGATGCCCTGGTACCCGCCCGTGCGCGAAACGATGGCGGTGTTGATGCCGACCAGTTCACCCCGTGCATTGATGAGAGCGCCACCCGAGTTCCCGGGATTGATCGCCGCATCGGTCTGGATGAAGTCCTCGTAATCAGCAATCCCCACGTTGGCCCTCCCCACTGCGCTGATGACGCCCATGGTCAGCGTGGAGTTGAGACCGAAGGGATTGCCGATGGCGAAGACGATCTCCCCTACCCGCAGCTTGTTCGAATCGCCCCAGGGAAGAGCGGGCAGGTCGGTCGCGTCGATCTTGATGACGGCGATGTCGGTCTTGGGGTCGGCGCCGACAAGCTTGGCCTTGTAGTCCCGTTTGTTCGTGAGCAGGACCTTGATCTCCTGAGATTTTTCGATGACGTGGTTGTTTGTGACGATGTAGCCGTCTGCGGACACGATCACCCCGGACCCGAGGCTCTGCTCCTTGTGCTCCTTAGGGATGTTGGGGTGGGGAACCTGATCGCCGAAGAAGCGTCGGAAGAAGGGGTCATCGAACAGATCAAATGTGCCCTCGTCCCGGGTCTTGATGACCCGCGTCGTGGAGATGTTCACGACAGACGGGGTGGCGACCGCGGCGACCTCCGACAGGGCATCGCTCAGCTGGGACAGCGTTTCGACCGCCCGCGACGACACCTGCGTGCTTTTTGCGGTGAGAGGGGTGGTAATGTCCAGGCGCGACGAAACCGCCAGCCCGATGAACGCCCCGACGATCAGCAGGAACGCAGCGGACAGATAGAACCGCTTCTTGTTCACCATGAAATGGTCCTCTTCTTTGCTCGTGATGGAATTAAGAAGGGTATTCTACCAAAAAGAAATGAATTCTTTCAAGCTCTTTTTCTCCATTGACACTGTCAGCGGATGTTCTATAATGGCGCAAACAGTCCGCATGATCCTGAGGGAGTGACCAGATGCAGAAAAGAGCGTCGATACCTGCTCGCTCAAAGAACGCTGCTGCAAAGACGATCGAGGCCCTTGATAAGCGGCTTATCTGGCACCCCTTTACCCAGATGCAGGACTGGCAGAAGGAACAGCAGGTCGTCATCGAGCGGGGAAAGGGGTCCTGGCTGACCGACACGAACGGGAAGAAGTACCTCGACGGGGTATCCTCGCTCTGGGTCACGGTCCATGGGCACCGCAAGAAGGAGATCGATCAGGCCGTGACGAAACAGCTCGGCAAGATCGCCCACACGACGCTGCTGGGGTTATCGAACGTGCCGGCCGTGCTGCTGGCGGAAAAGCTCCTGTCCATAGCTCCCCAAGGCCTTTCCCGTGTCTTCTATTCGGACAGCGGTTCAACCGCGGTCGAGGTCGCACTCAAGATCGCCTTCCAGTATTGGCAGCACAGGGGCCACCGGCATCAGAACAAGACCGGCTTCATCTCGCTCTCCGGGGCATACCACGGGGACACGCTCGGGGCGGTGAGCGTCGGCGGCATCGACCTGTTCCACCGCACCTACCGGCCGCTCTTGTTCAAGAGCTACAAGATCGAGACCCCCTACTGCTACCGCTGCAGATACAGCCTGAACTATCCCGAATGCCAGTTGACCTGCCTGCGCCACGCCGAGTCGGCGATCCAGAAGTATGCGTCCGTCACGGCAGCCCTTGTCATCGAACCGCTGGTGCAGGGCGCGGCTGGCATGCTGCTCCAGCCGCCGGGATACCTGAAGCGCATCCGCGAGCTCTGCACGCAGAACAACATCCTGCTGATTGCGGACGAGGTGGCGACCGGGTTCGGCAGGACTGGCACGATGTTCGCCTGTGAACAGGAGAGGGTCGTGCCCGACCTTATGGCCGTCGCTAAGGGCATTACCGGAGGCTACCTGCCGCTGGCTGCAACGCTCGCGACCGAAGAAATCTACGGCGCCTTCCTTGGAGAGCACCACGAGCTCAAGACATTCTTCCACGGACACACCTACACCGGCAATCCGCTCGCCTGCGCCGCCGCTATCGCGAACATCGACCTGTTCCGGAAGGAAAAGACGCTGCAGCGCCTGCAACCGAAGATCAAGCTCCTGACCAAAGAACTCCAGCGGTTCCGCAAGCTCGAACACGTGGGAGAGGTGAGGCAGAAGGGGTTTATGGTGGGCATTGAACTGGTGAAAAACCGGGCAACGCGAGAGGAATACGCCGTTGCCGAGAAGATAGGCGCCCGTGTCACACTCGAGGCCCGGAAGCACGGCCTGATCATTCGCCCTCTCGGCAATGTCATCGTGCTCATGCCGCCGCTCTCGATCTCGCAGCAGGAGCTGAAGCTGCTCCTCGATATCACCTACGAGAGCATCAGGACCGCAACCGCGCCCCCGCAGACTCCGTCCGTCTGAGAGTACGAGCGACACACGCACTGCCCGGCACGTCTTGTCTGTCGAGTCTTGCCGTCCCTTAACCGCAGATATTCCCGGTTCCTGACCCGGCATCCTGGCCAAGGTCGCAGAACAGACCGCAGGCTCCGCAACATACCGGCCCATGCTATCTCCCTTTTCGCTGGCCCTCGGATGTGCCCGGGTACATTGACAACGTACGGCCTGCCCTTGTAATACTACTTTTGAGTAATCTGGCCATCCCGTCCGCGGGGGAAAATACAAATCAATGCAAAAACCCAGTTCCCGAACAATAGCCGCCGGATTAACAGTGCTCATGACATTGAGCGTTCACCTTGCGGGATTGCGGAACGAATTCGTTTCGTGGGATGATCCCGACTATGTTCTCAATAATGTGCATATCCGCTCCTGGGGCTTGGAATTCTTCTCCTGGGCCTTCGGCAGTTTTTCCGCATCCAACTGGCATCCGCTCACGTGGTTTTCCCTGGCGATTGATTACTCTCTCTGGGGATTTCGACCAGCAGGGTATCACCTTACGAACATCGTTCTCCACGGAGCCAACACATTACTGGTCTTTCTCGTCGCTCACCGGCTCATCGTTAACGCCAACCCGCTTCGCATGACGGTTCCGTCCGCGTGCTCCGGCTTATCTGATCAAAGAACGGTGACTGCAGCCGCGGTCACCGCTCTGCTGTTCGGTCTGCACCCCGTCCACGTGGAGTCTGTCGCGTGGATTTCGGAACGGAAGGACGTCCTCTATACATTCTTCTATCTCCTGAGTATCGATACCTACTGTTCCTTCATCATCGGTCGGAGACAGGGGTCCAGTCCCACGAGTAGCGCGCACTATTGGCTCAGCATCATCTTCTTTGCCCTGGCCCTCATCAGCAAGCCGATGGCCGTGACTCTCCCCCTCGTGCTTCTTGTTCTCGACTGGCATCCGTTCCGCAGAACGGGTTCACGAACCGCGCTTCTCTCAGCGCTTCGGGAAAAGGTCCCCTTCTTCCTGCTGAGCCTGGGATCCTCCCTTCTGACCATCATGGCACAGCGCAGCGGCGAGTCGATTGCATCAATGGCCGGTACGCCAATCGCCGACCGCATTATTACCGCCGTTGACGCCTTCGGAGGCTACCTTTACAACATCCTTCTGCCGATCCGGCTTCAGCCGTACTATCCCTATCTTCTCGAACGGGAGCTGTTCGCGCCGCGTCATTTGATATTCACCGCTCTGTCCGCGGCAATGATGGCGTGTTGCGCCATTGCAGCGAAAAGCTCCCGGACGGCAGCCGCCGCCATGCTTTTCAGCGCCATCACGCTCCTGCCGGTCCTGGGCATCGTACAGGTCGGTGGACAGGCGATGGCGGACCGCTACGTCTACGTGGCAAGCCTCGGTCCCTTTCTCCTTGCAGGGGTTGGCACAGCCGCGTTACTCCAAAACCTCTCCCGCAGCCGTCCGGACGCAATGACGCAAAGAACCGTCTATACAGCCGGTATCGCGCTCATTGCAGTCCTATGCACTCTGACCGTGAAGCAGACCGGCATCTGGAAAGACAGCTCAACGCTCTGGGATAGCGCCGTGCGTTCGCTCCAGCCGGAAGAGCGCCGCTATCGCACGAGCTATGTGGCCTATGTCAACCGCGGGTACGATTTCCTGCAACGTCAGGAACTCGGTAAGGCATTACGCGATTTCGACCATGCCATCGAATTGTATCCGGCTTCATACGAAGCCTATCACAACAGAGGGCTCACCTTCTATCGCTCCGGAGATCAACAGAGCGCATTACGCGACATCTCAGTGGCCATCGAACTGCAAAGAAACTATCCGAACGCGTTCAATGACCGGGGCATCGTTCTAAAGAATCTCAGCCGACTGAGCGAAGCCATCGCTGACTTCAACCAAGCCATCAACCTGAAACCGGATGTCCCCGACTTCTATTTCAACAGGGGAAACGCTCTCGCGATGACCGGCCACTATGAGGACGCCATCCGCGATTACACTGCCGCCATCGAGATGAGCAGGATCGGGCATCCCGATTATTTCATGAACCGTGCAAAGGTGTTCCGATTCCTCGGGCGCATTGACGAGGCGCAGCGCGATATCGATGCTGCACGCGGCTGGACCGCAGCAGAGTGAGGTCGGCAAGGGCTTCGACCTTCGACGTAACTTCCCGTTTGCAGATGGATGTGCATTCCAGACCACATCGGCACTTCCCTGCAAAGAACTATTCCCGCTTGCTTTCCTTGCCACCTTCCGTATAATCACTTCATGGACCGCAGGCAGATCCTCAGCTGGTGCCTTTATGATTTTGCGAACTCAAGCTACTCGGCTGTCATCGCTGCGGTTATCTTCCAAGTCTATTACATCAATGCCATAGTCGGAAATGCTGATGGGAGTGGAGACCTCTGGTGGGGTCGCGCCATTTCTCTCAGCATGCTGGCCGTTTCCCTCTCCTCGCCCTTTCTCGGAGGCATCGCCGATTATGCGGGGTCGCGCAAACGGCTCCTCGCTGTCTACACCTTCACCTCTGTGACAGCCATTGCCTGCTTCACCCTGCTCGTACCAGGCGCGATTCTGCTGGGATTCACCCTGATCGTGCTGGCGAACATTGGCATGGAAGGTGGTCTGGTCTTCTACAATTCCTTCCTTCCCCGGATCGCGCCCGTCGAATATCAGGGCCGCGTCTCCGGCTGGGGGTTCACGATAGGATACGCCGGATCGATCGCATCCCTCCTCATCGCCCTCCCCCTGGCACGGACCGGCTCGTTCGGTCTCATCTGGATTATGGTTGCTGCCTTCTTTGCGGCCTTCTCGCTGCCTGCGTTCCTGTTCCTTCCCCGGGATGCCCCCACAGGAGTATCCTCATCACGGGCAAGCATCATGGGCTTCCGGAGCGCTGTAACGACGCTTCGGGAAGTCTGGTCCCGCCGTGAACCCAGGAAGTTCCTTCTTGCATACCTTATCTACGAGGACGGCGTGAACACTGTCATCGTATTCTCGAGCAGCCTCGCTGCAACGACCTTTGCCTTTGGACAGACCGAGCTCATCGCGCTGTACCTCGTTGTCCAGATGACGGCCCTCGTCGGAGCACTCTTCCTGTCGAAACCCACGGACACCTGGGGGCCCAAGAAGGTCGTGCTGATTTCCCTCTTTCTCTGGTCCCTCGTCGCGGTCATGGCCTTCTTCGTCAGGAGCAAAGCACAGTTCTGGCTCATCGCGTGCACGGCGGGGCTGGGGCTCGGATCGGTCCAGGCAGGCACCCGCGCCTTCTTCACCCAGTTCATCCCCGCGGGCAAGGAGGCGGAGTATTACGGGGTTTATTCCTTTGTCGGAAAATCATCGGCCATCGTGGGTCCCCTCGTGTTCGGCCAGGTATCCGCGGCCTTCGCAAGCCAGCGGCCGGCCATCCTCTCCATCGCAGCTTTCTTTATTATAGGATTCCTGCTGCTGCAGCGGGTCAAGGGTGGCGGACCGAACACCGGGCGGCCGCCCCATGATGCGCAGGGTTCCTCCCCTGCCGGCGAGTGAACCTCCGCTGGCCGATCGCGCTTCGTCGAGCCGCTGAGGGTCCCAGCTAACTCTTTTCCCTTGACAGGATATTTGGCCTTCCTTTACAGTACACCATCCCCAGACCTGTCCAGATCCCCACCTGTGCCCGTAGAGAGAACCGATGGCAGAACTTCGTCACATCGATGGGACCGATGGCTGTGAAATCTCCATCGTTATGCCTTGTCTCAACGAGGCCGAGACCATAGCGTCCTGCATCAGGAAGGCCCGGCGTGCGATCGCGGCCGGCAAACTTCGCGCCGAGATCGTCGTCGCCGACAACGGCAGCGCCGACGGATCACGCGAGATCGCGGAACGAAACGGCGTCCGCGTCGTGCCAGTCGAGATGAAGGGGTACGGCGCTGCCTTGCGGGAGGGGGTCTTGGCCGCATCAGGACGTTACATCATCATCGGAGACAGCGATGACAGCTATGACTTCTCCGCGATCCTCCCCTTTGTCGAGCGGCTCCGCGAGGGCTACGATCTTGTCATGGGATGCCGGCTTCCCTCCGGGGGCGGGGCGATCATGCCCGGTGCCATGCCTTGGAAGAACCGCTGGATCGGCAATCCCGCCCTGTCAAGGATGGGTCGGCTCTTCTTCCGGATCCCGGTGACCGATTTCCACTGCGGCCTTCGCGGGTTCAGCAGAGAAGCCTTCCTGCGGATGAATATGAATACGACGGGAATGGAGTTCGCCTCGGAGATGGTGATCAAGGCCGGACTCCTGAACATGAGGATCGCAGAACTCCCGGTGACGCTCTATCGTGCAGGACGGTCCCGACCTCCGCATCTGCGCCCCTGGAAGGACGGCTGGCGGCACCTTCGTTTTATGCTCCTGTACGCTCCCCGATGGCTCTTCCTTCTGCCCGGTATCATGCTCATGTCCATCGGAGCGGTCTTCTTCGCAGCGCTCCTGCCCGGCCCCCTGACGATCGGTTCGATCCACTTCGACACGAACACGCTGATGGTGTCGGCCATGGCGATCCTTCTCGGTTTCCAGCTCTGTTCGTTCTATCTGTTCACGCGAAGATTTGCCCTTTCCGAAGGTCTTCTTCCGTCGGGGACGTGGATGAGCAAGCTTTCATCGGTTGCCACGCTTGAGGGTAGTATTCTTGTCGGCATAGCCATTGCCCTGGGAGGCGGTGCCGTCCTCGCGTCTGCGGCGATCAGCTGGGCGCGGCAGGACTTCGGCCCCCTTTCCTATCCGGAAAGCCTTCGGCGGGTCATCCCGGGGGTCACCATGATCATCCTGGGCGTGCAATGGTTCTTCTCCAGCTTCTTTATGAGCATCCTGGGCCTGCCCCGGAACAGAAGCACCAGCTAAATAACGAAGGGGGGGCCGTTGTTCTCGATCATCAAACGTATCCATAATAGCGCGGTCTTCGACCGGCGCGTTCGAGTGCTGTCGGAGTCGATTGCGAAGCTCGTCCCCCCCGGGTCTTCCGTTCTTGATATCGGATGCGGCAGCGGACAAATCGCGTTCCAGACGATGCGACAGCGTCAGACCCTAGCCATCCGGGGCCTCGAGCTGTCGCCCAGACCGGGATGCCTCATTGCATGCGATGCCTATGACGGGATCACGATCCCTTGGGCCGACAGTTCCTTTGACTGTTGCATGTTCATCGACGTTCTCCACCACACGGACGATATTGCTGCAGTTCTCGCGGAAGCGCGCCGGGTGAGCCGGCGCCATATCCTGATCAAGGACCATCTCTGCGAGAACCGGTTCGACAGGGCACTGCTCGCGCTTATGGACTGGGTGGGAAACCGCCCTCATAGGGTCAAGCTCACCTACAACTATCTCGGCCGCGCCGCATGGGAAGATCTGTTTGAGAAACTCGGTCTGCACATCGAGGAATGGACCAGCAATGTCCCCCTCTATGCGTTTCCCTTGAATATAGTATTCACCGGGGACCTGCACTTTCTCGCGCTCCTGGAAAAGCAGTAAGACCGCCGGCGAGGGGAATAAACAAGGATGCGAGCCTTCGACTATTATCTTCGTGATTGGCGCTACCGCATGGTTGCGCCGCTCGTTCCGCGGGGCAGCGCCGTTCTGGACATCGGTGGGTATGACGGGTCCTTTCTCCTTCGCATCGCGGACAAGATCGTCAGCGGCATCTGCATCGACCCTCTGGCGGAATCGCGAACCGCGGGGGTCGTAACGGTCATGCAGGGACGGCTCTCGGAGGCAATCCCGTTCCCCGATGCATCGTTCGACGTCGTGACGATGATGGCTGTATTCGAACACCTCGGGGCGCATCGAGACGCGATCACCGCCGAAGCGGCGAGGGTGCTCAAGCCAGGCGGCCTGGCGATTCTAACGATCCCCGCTCCCTTGGTCGATGTCGTCCTGAAGATACTCGAAACGGTCAGGATGGTGGATGCTGACACCCTGGACGAGCACCAGCATCTTGATCCCGCGCAGACGGTGGAGCTCTTCGGGCGACACGGTCTTGAACTCAGGCAACGGACACGATTCCAATTGGGCCTCAACAACCGGTACGTGTTCCAGAAACGTCGCGCTGCCCAGGCAAAACCGCGCTGGGACCGCCTGACCAGCGCCGAAGAGGAAAGAACGACTTCGAGAGGGCAGTGATGATCAGAACAGAACGCTTATCCACCATGCTCATCACCCTCTTCCTCGCAGCTGTCTTCGTGCTCGCGACGACGAAGACGCATGACACCGATTCATGGATGCATCTCTCTCTTGGCAGGCTTATCTGGCTGCAGCGGGGCCTGCCTGCAACGGAGACCCAGGTCTTCACCGCCGTCGGGCTTCCGTTCCTGTACACGTCATGGCTTTTCGGCCTCGCCCTCTATCTGCTCTATGCCGCCGGCGGCATCAACGCGGTCATTATCGTGAAGGCCTCCATCGTGACCGCGCTCTTCGGCATCCTGCTGCGTGACGCGCTCCGCCCGGCAAAGAACATCGTCGTTGCGCTCCTCGTCCTGACCGCGACGGTCATCATGGTGCGCCATCGGTTTGTTGAGCGCCCGGACCTCGTATCCCTCCTTGTCCTCGCATTCACCGTCTTTAGTCTCCGCGCTTTCGTCACCGAGGACAGGCGATACCTCCTCGTGCTGCCGCTGCTGCACCTGATCTGGGCCAACATGCATTCCGCTGCCGTGCTCATGGTCGTTCCGTACGCGGCCTTTCTGTGCGGCGGTGCTATCGAGCATCACCTCGCGGCGCGGGGATACGCCTCCGTCACGGCCCCTGCTCTCCGGCAGCTCAAGATCATCGCCATCCTCTTCGTAGCATCGCTTCTCGCAACGCTCTGCAACCCCCTCGGTCCGGGGCTCTACACCTTCGGTTCCGACATCCTAGCGACGCCGTATTTCAAGCTCAACATCAGCGAGCTCTGGCCTGCAACGTGGTCCTACTCGAAATGGCCATATCTGTTCGCCGGAGCAGTGGTTCTCTCCTTCGCGCTGAACCGCAGGCCTCTGTCGTTCGTTGACCTTCTCCTGGCGGTACCCTTCCTTGTCCTGCCGTTCTTCTCGAGACGCTTTATCGTCTACCAAGGTATCATCGCTGGCCCCATCCTTGCCCGGAACATTTCGGTCTGGATCGACATGGCCGGATGGCGCAAACGTACGGAAAGCGCTTTCGCCCATTCCATGACTGCCGGGGTTATCATCCTGGGAAGCGTGCTCTCCCTCGTCAACGTTCTCACCGTCGTCGGCATTGAGCCGGCCGGCCTCGGGATCGACCGCTCCCGGCTTCCCGAGGGAGCGCTCCGTTTCATGGATGCTAGGAACATCGTCGGACGCGTGTTCAACCAGTTCGAATGGGGAGGCTACATCCTCTTCAGGGATTACCCGAAGAGAACGGTCTATATCGATCCCCGGGGCCGCGTGCCCGCCGATATCCTCGCGAAACAGTATTCGGTCCGCCATGTCCCTGAAGTGTTCGATGCGCTCGATGCCGAGTACGGCTTCGACGCGGTCCTCGTCAACTATTCCGAGGTGGTGGAGAACGTTGCCTCCCGGGACGAGCGGTTCGGATATACGTTCTACAATCCGCGATGGGAGCTTGTCTACTGGGACGACGTATCGCTTCTTTTTCTGAAGAAAGGTGGGCGCTATGACGACGTCGTCCGTGCCTACGCTTACCAGCAAGTGCGGCCGGACCATACTCCCATCCCCGCAGCCACGCTCGATCCGGGCAGACTCTCCCGGGCATTCGCCGAGGTGGAACGAAACATCAAAGAGACGGGCTCGTCATGGGTAAACTCTTTGTACCTCGGTGCGCTCTACAACGGCTCCGGCGACTTCAATCGTGCTGTCGCCGTTCTGCTGCCCCTGCGTGACCGGACGATGTTCGATCATGCAGTGGTAGAAGAAGCGCTGGCGTACGCCTACGACCAGATGGGAGAACCGGCCAAGGCGAGGGATGCCTATCTCCGGGCATTCGGCTCGAGCGCTTCGGACGCCCTCTCCCGCGCCGGGAATGAGCACCTCCGCAGAGGACTTCAGGCGTACACCGCCGGGAACACGCGGGAAGCCGAGAGCGAGTTCGAAAAGGCCGTCATTCTCGACCCACGCAGTGCCGTCGCCCAGAGCAACCTCGGTTTTGCGCTCTACGACCGGGGAGACGACGCCTCTGCCTTTGCCCGTCAGTCCCTCGCCATCAAGATCGATCCTGACTATGCCAACGCACACTATGGGCTCGCTCTTATCTATAAGCGGCAGCGGAATGCCCGCAAGGCCCGCCAGCAATGGGAGACCTACATCCGGCTCGAGCCGAACGGACATTTCGCCGACAGGGCGCGGGAGGAGCTCCGTGTTCTCGAAAGCTCCCGCTGAACGCTGTCGAGAACGGCCGGCCTTTTTCCCTTGACAAATCGGGGGCTTCACCTTATAATTCCTGACTCTGGCCCCGAAGGCTGGCACTATGGCCATCAAGATCAGCGACATTCCGCCTCAGGGGATCACCCTCGACGTCGATGACAGGACCGACCTTGCAGAGAACGGCCAGGCCACCGCGCATTTCAAAGCGATAGTGACCATCAAGCCGGAACCGAAGGGCATCTTCCACGTCACCGGGAACGTGAACGCCGAGACCGAGCTCGAGTGCAGCCGTTGCCTGAGGAGATTTCCGTTCACCGTCAGGGATGCTGAGTTCAACTTCGACCTTCTCCCTGAAGGGTCCCTGAAGACGTCTGCGGAGCATGAACTCGGCAGGTCCGAGTTGGATACGGAATTCTACCGCGGCGAAGAGATAGAGCCAAAGGACCTTATCCGCGAACAGATACTGCTCGCACTTCCCATGGTGCCGGTTCACCGTCAGGACTGCAAGGGCCTCTGTCCGATCTGTGGCGCAGACCGGAACGAGAAGGAGTGCGGCTGTTCCCGTGACGCGCCGGTGAAGGAGGAAAACCCCTTCGCCGTACTGAAAGAGATCATTAAACCGAAAAAGGAGTAGCAACGGAAATGGCAAACCCAAAACACAGGATATCCAAGTCCCGCCGCGACAAGCGCCGCACCCACAAGTACCTCAAGGCGCCGAACCTTACGGTCTGCCCGCAGTGCCAGGAAGTGAAGAAGCCACACCACGCCTGCATGTCCTGCGGAACCTACAACGGCCGCGAGGTCGTGGCTGTCCAGCAGATCTAACGTCGTACCTCATGAAGGCAAAGCGCGGGTCCTGCTCCCTGCAGGATGCCCCTTTGCCTTTTGTCTTGCCAGGAGCATTCGCACGTGATGAAGATCGCAGTTGACGCGATGGGCGGAGATTACGCACCCCAGGCCGTCGTGGCCGGAGCAGTGCAAGCCGCGCAGGAATACAGCGTGGGCGTCATCCTTGTCGGCATTGAGCAGTCCATCGAAGCGGAGCTCAAGAAGCACTCCGCCGCAGCTTCACTGCCGATCGAGATCCAAAATGCTTCGCAGGTCGTGGACATGCTCGACTCGCCAGCCACCGTCTTCCGGAGAAAGAAGGACTCCTCCATCCGCGTGGCAAATGACCTGGTCAAGAAAGGGGAGGCTATCGGCGTCATCAGCGCAGGCCACACCGGAGCAGCCATGGCCACTTCCCTCTTCGTGCTGGGGCCCCTGGAAGGCGTGGAGCGGCCGGCCATCGCCACCATCATGCCGACGGTCACGGGCTCCTGCGTCGTCCTCGACGTGGGTGCGAACGTCGACTGCAAACCGAACCACCTCCTGCAGTTCGCGATCATGGGAGAGGTCTTCGCCAAGCACCTCCTTCGGAACCCGAACCCCAAGGTCGGCCTCCTCTCCATTGGAGAAGAAGCGACCAAGGGGAACGAGCTGACCAAGGAAGCTTTCAAGCTCCTGACCGAGACATGCCTGAACTTCATCGGGAACGTTGAAGGGCGCGATGTCATGTCGGGCAAGGCCGACGTCGTCGTGTGCGACGGGTTCATTGGCAATGTCGTGCTCAAGACCTCAGAGGCCGTTGCCGAAGCAATCGGCACACTGCTCCGGAACAATATCGGCAGCAGCTTCGTCCGGAAGGCCGGATATCTTCTCATGCGTCCGGCGTTCGAGGCTTTGAAGCACAGGCTGGACTACGCCGAGTACGGCGGAGCGCCGCTCCTTGGCATCAACGGCATCAGCATCATCAGCCACGGCCGTTCGTCGGACCGTGCGATCAAGAACGCCATCCGCGTCGCTGCCGAGTTTGCCAGGAGCGATGTGAACAGGCACATCCATGACGATATCATCCAGAACATGGAGATAACGAAAGCAAGATGATCCATGCACGCATAATCGGGACCGGATCGTTCGCCCCCAAGAAGGTGCTCACGAATCACGATCTGGAAAAGATGGTTGAAACAAGCGATGAGTGGATCACCGAGCGGACCGGCATCAAGGAACGCCGGATCTGCGAGAAAGGCCAGTCGACCGCAGACCTCGCCCAAGAGGCGAGCATTCGCGCCCTGAAGGCCGCCGGCATCAGCGCCCAGGACCTGGACCTCATCATCGTCGGCACGCTCACGCCGGACACGCACATGCCCAGCATGGGGTGCGTGCTGCAAGCGCGGCTGCATGCCAAGAAGGCCGCTGCTTTCGATGTCTTTGCCGCGTGCTCCGGTTTCCTCTACGGTCTTTCGGTCGCCGATGCCTTCATCAGGAGCGGGATTCACAGCACGATCCTCGTTGTGGGGGCCGAAGCACTCTCACGATTCACCGACTGGGAGGACCGCACCACCTGCGTGCTTTTCGGCGACGGCGCCGGCGCGGCCGTGCTCCAGCGCCATGCAGGCAAGCGGGGCATCCTTTCGACCCATCTCCATTCCGACGGCGCATTCGGGGACCTGTTGCACATCCCTGCGGGAGGCGCGGCTCATCCTCCGAGCCACGATACCGTGGCACGTGGCCAGCATTTCATCAAGATGAAGGGCAATGAGACCTTCAAAGTGGCCGTTCGGGCGCTCGAGGAGGTCGTTCAGGAAGCGCTGGTCCATAACAAGATCAAACCCGAGGAGATCGACCTCCTGGTGCCGCACCAGGCAAACCTGCGGATCATCCAAGCCATGGCAAAACGCCTCAATATGCCCATGGAGAAGGTCGTGCTCACGATCCACAAGTACGGCAACACCTCGGCGGCGTCCATCCCCATGGCATTGGACGAGGCCGTGCGGGGAGGCAAGGTCAAGGAGAACGACCTGATCCTTCTCGAGGCCTTCGGCGGCGGGCTCACATGGGCGTCGGCGATGATCCGGTGGTAACCAGGTATTTCACATTTTTGGAGGAAGAGACATGGATTACTTGCTGACGGAAGAGCAACAGATGATCCGCGACCTGGCCCGCCAGATCGCCGTCGAGAAAATCGTGCCCGTCCGGGCCGAACTGGACGAGCACAACAAGTTCCCCGCCGAAATTATGAAGGCCATAGCCCAGGCCGACCTGCTGGGCCTCTATATTCCGGAAGAGTATGGCGGCTTGGGCCGCGGCAGTCTTGACTTCTACATCGCCATCGAGGAACTCTCCAAGGCCTGCCTCGGCGTTTCCACGACTTACGCAGCAAACGCCCTCGGCACCTATCCCCTGCTCCTCTTCGGGACCGAAGAACAGAAGAAGAAATACCTTCCCGACATCGCCGCGGGCAAGAAGTATGTGGCCTTCGGCCTGACCGAGGCGAACGCAGGGAGCGACGCCAGCGGCATCCAGACCACGGCGAAGCTCGACGGCAACGAATACGTCCTGAACGGCACGAAGCAGTGGATCACCAATGGCGGCGAGGCGGACATCTACACGGTCATCGCCATCACCGACAAGACCAAGGGCCCCCGCGGTGCGTCCGCCTTCGTGGTCGAGAAAGGCACGCCAGGCTTCACCTTCGGCAAGAAGGAGAACAAGATGGGCATCCGGGCGTCGTCCACGACCGAGCTCATCTTCAACAACTGCCGCATCCCCAAGGAGAACCTCATCGCCAAGCAGGGCATGGGCTTCATCGTGGCAATGAAGACCCTCGACAGTTCCCGCGCCGGCGTCGGGTCCCAGGGAGTCGGCGTGGCTCAGGGTGCCATCGATGAAGCCCTCAAGTTCGCGAAGGGCCGCATCCAGTTCGGACAGCCCGTCACCTCCTTCCAGGCGGTGCAGCACATGCTGGCCGACATGCAGACGCTCACCGAGGCCGCCCGCTCGCTCGTTTACAACGTGGCAAGGATGATCGACGGCGGCGCCAAGGACTTCTCCCGCGCATCGGCCATGGCCAAGCTCTTCGCCACCGATGTTGCCATGAAGGTCACCACCGACGCCGTTCAGGTCATGGGCGGCTCGGGCTACATGAAGGAATACCCGGTCGAGAAGATGATGCGCGACGCCAAGATCCTCCAGATTTATGAGGGCACCAACCAGGTCCAGCGCAACGTCATCGCCCTGGACATGATCAAGGAAGCGTCGAGGACGAAATAGACTCTGATCCTCACAATCGATTCTCGCAGTCAAGCTCTCGACCATAGACTGCCTCACTGTGACGAGCGTCGACCGTTTTTCGGAGACAATTTCATGAACATCATCGTTCTGGTCAAGCAGGTCCCGGACACCGCCGAAGTGAAGATCAACCGGGAGACAAACACCCTCATCCGCGACGGCGTGCCGAGCATTATCAATCCCTACGATATGTACGCAATCGAAGAGGCACTCAGGCTCCGCGAAAAGCACGGCGGCAAGGTCACGGCCGTGACCATGGGCCCGCCCCAAGCAGCGGAGGCGCTCAAGGAAGCGGTGTCCCTTGGTGTGGATGATGCGGTGCTGGTCTCTGACCGGGCCTTTGCCGGAGCCGACACCTGGGCCACCTCTTATGCCCTTTCGATGACGATCCGGAAGATCGGCGTCTACGACCTCGTCATCGCCGGCAAACAGGCCATCGACGGCGACACGGCCCAGGTGGGCCCCGAAACCGCAGACATGCTCGGCATCCCCTTCGTCGCCTATATAAGGAAGATCGAGCAGATGCAGGGGAACAAGATGGTCGTCGAGCGGCTTATGGATGAGGGCTACGACGTCGTCGAGACGTCACTCCCGGCGGTCATCACCGTCGTGAAGGAAATCAATACGCCGCGGCTGCCGTCGCTCAAGGGCAAGATGAAGGCCAAGAGCCTCAAGGTCACCACGTGGAGCGCGAAGGACGTCGGAGCTGACGAGAACAAGATCGGCCTCAAGGGTTCCCCGACCCAGGTCGTCCGCATATTCCCGCCCGCCCCCCGCGGAGGACGCGAGATGCTTTCCGGAAGCATCGAGGATCAGGTTGCCGCAGTAGCGAAGAAACTGAAGGAGCAGTCATTGATGTAACAGCGCGAGAGAGAAGGTGAGAAGTCACGAGAGCGGGGGAAAATGCCTACCATCCCAACTTCCCACCGTCCCATCTTCCAGATTTTCAAAAGGAGTTCCCCGTGAGCGTACGAGTCAAACCCGACACCTGCACCGGCTGTGAGACCTGCGTGTCCGTCTGTCCCTTCGGCGCGATCGAGATGAAGGACGGCAAGGCCTTCATCACTGAAGCCTGCACCATGTGCGGCGCCTGTGTCGAGGCCTGCGAGTTCAAGGCCATTGAGAAGGACATCGAGCAGACCGGCCCGGCCAAGGACCTGTCCGCGTATAAGGGTGTCTGGGTCTTCGCCGAGCAGCACAAGGGCGACGTCGCCAGCGTCTCTCTGGAACTCCTGGGCGAGGGTCGGAAGCTCGCAGACAAGAAGGGAGCCAAGCTGTCGGCAGTATTCATCGGCTCGGGCATCAAGGACAAGGCGAAGGATCTGATCGCCTTCGGGGCCGACATTGTGTACCTTGCCGATGACCCGGCGCTCAAGGACTTCAATGACGACTCCTACGCGGCGGTACTTACCACGCTGGCGCATCAGCACAAGCCGGAAATCATCCTAGCCGGTGCGACCGCCATCGGCCGCTCGTTCTTCCCCAAAGTAGCCTCGACGCTCTACACCGGGCTCACCGCCGACTGCACGATGCTCGACATCGACACGGCTACCGGCCATCTGCACCAGACCCGGCCTGCCTTCGGCGGGAACATCATGGCCACCATCGTGACACCGAACCACCGCCCTCAAATGGCTACGGTCCGGCACAAGGTGATGAAGCCTGCCCGGAGGGATGACGCGCGAAAGGGTGAGGTCATCGAGGTGGGGTACAATCAGAGCGGAACGCTCCGAACAAAGGTCCTCAAGACCGTCGAGGAACTCGCCGAAACTGTGAACATCTGTGAAGCGGATATCATCGTGGCGGGCGGACGCGGCCTGGGCAGCCAGAAGAACTTCCGGCTCATCGAGGAGCTCGCCAAGGTCCTGGGCGGAGCTGTTGCCGCGACGCGCGGCGCCGTTGACGAGGGATGGATCCCCTACTCGCACCAGGTCGGTCAAACGGGCAAGACCGTCTGCCCCAAGCTCTACATCGCCTGTGGCATCTCCGGCGCCATCCAGCATGTGGCGGGCATGTCATCCTCCGAGACCATCGTGGCCATCAACAAGGACCCCGACGCACCCATCTTCAGTGTGGCGACCTACGGCATCGTGGGAGACGTGCACGAGGTCGTACCGATCATGATCAAGAAGTTCAAGGAAATGCGTGGCTAGGGGCCCGCGATTTCAGATTTCAGATTTCAAATCTCAATTTTTTTTCAAGTTAGGATCCCCGATACAATGAAGATCGCTTTCATCTTCCCCGGCCAGGGCTCGCAGTACGTAGGCATGGCCAAGGAGTTCATCGAGAACCACTCTGCGGCAAAAGAGGCCTTCGACGTCGCGAGCGGCGTCCTCGGGTATGACCTGGCTCAGCTCTGCAGCCATGGACCGGCGGAGAGGTTGAACCTTACCGAAAACACTCAGCCGGCCGTCCTGACGACGAGCATCGCTATCCTGCGCGTGCTCGAGAGCAAGGGGCTCGCGGCCGGGGCTGCCGCCGGACACAGTCTCGGCGAGTATACGGCTATCACCGCTGCAGGCGGTCTCGCGCTTCGGGACGTCGTGGGCCTCGTGCAGAAGCGCGGCCGCTATATGCAGGAGGCCGTCCCCGCAGGAGTGGGATTGATGGCTGCAATTCTGGGGATGGAGCGGGCCGACGTAGAAAAAACTTGCCTCGAAGCCGCGAAAAATGGTATAGTTGCCCCTGCAAATTACAACTCACCCGGCCAGATCGTCATCGCTGGCGAACGAAAAGCCGTCGAAAAGGCCATGGAACTGGCCAAGGCCGGCGGCGCGAAGAAGGTCGTGCCGCTGGCAGTAAGCGTCCCCTCGCACTGCATGATGATGAAGCAGGCAGGCGAAAGGCTCGCGAAGGAACTGGATGCAGTGACGCTCAGCGACCTCCGCATCCCCATCGTGAACAATGCGGATGCGAAGTTCCTCAGGACCGCCGCGGAGATCAAGTCCTCGCTGATCCGGCAGATCAGCTCCTCCCTCTACTGGGAGGATTCGATCAACCGGATGACCTCGGACGGCTTCGCCACCTTCGTGGAGATCGGGCCGGGCAGGGTGCTCTCGGGCCTCGTGAAGCGCATCGCAAAGGATGCAAGAATCCTGAACGTTGAGGACCTGAAGAGCATGAACGAAACGCTTGCAGCGCTGGGGAAGTGACGCAAGGCAATCCGTTTCATTCGTAAAATTCGTGCTCACCGTTCGTTAAGGAGTCCTTAGATGAGTCTATCCGGCAAAATCGCCTTGGTCACCGGTGCGGCGCAGGGCATCGGCAGGGACATCGCCCTCGGCCTGGCAACGGACGGGGCCGATGTAGCCATCTGCGACGTGAACCTCGAAGCCGCCCAGAAGACCGCGGGCGACATCGAGGCCAAAGACAGGAAGGCGCTGGCGCTCAAGGCCAATGTCGCGGCCTCCGCGGACGTGACGGCCATGGTCGACCAGGTCGTCGAGAAGTTCGGCCGCCTCGACATCCTGGTGAACAATGCCGGCATCACTCGTGACGGCCTCATCCTGCGCATGAAGGACGAGGACTGGGACCTGGTGCTCTCGATCAACCTCAAGGGCGCGTTCCTCTGCACAAAAGCTGCTCTCAAGTACATGACCAAGCAGCGCGCCGGAACGATCATCAACATCGCCTCCATCGTCGGAGCCATGGGCAACGCGGGCCAGGTGAACTACGTGGCGTCGAAGGCGGGCCTCATCGGCATGACCAAGACGATCGCCCGGGAGTACGCCAACCGCAACGTGACTTCCAATGCCGTGGCGCCGGGATTCATCGACACCGCCATGACCAAGGCGCTGTCCGAGAACGTCCGCCAGGAGCTCGCAAAGCAGATCCCGCTCGGCAGACTGGGGTCATCCGAGGATGTGGCGAATGCCGTCCGGTTCCTTGCATCGCCCGCAGCCGCCTACATCACCGGCCAGGTGATTCACGTGAACGGCGGCATGTACATGTAATGCAAGCGGCTCACGCTTGATCCGAGATACCGAACGAGAAAATATTCAGAGGAGGCAGACCATGGCAGATGTTGATGCAAAGGTAAAGAAGATTATTTCCGAGCAGCTCGGCGTTCCCGAGAGCGACGTGAAACCCGAGGCTTCCTTCGTGAACGACCTGGGCGCCGATTCGCTCGACACGGTCGAGCTGGTAATGGCCCTCGAGGAAGAGTTCGGGGTCGAGATCCCCGACGAGGACGCGGAAAAGATCGCCACCGTTCAGAACGCCATCGATTACATCAAGGCAAAGGCGAAATAGCGAACGCGGCGCCAGCGCCGCAGAACGAGTAGATCTCCCAAAAGCCAGAAGACCTCACCCGCTTCCGGGAACGGTTTTTTGGCTTTTCGGATTTTTGCAGCCAGGAGGAAGATGCGTTGAAGCACAGAGTGGTTGTCACCGGCGCCAGCATGATCACGCCGGTCGGCATCGATACGGAATCGACCTGGAACGGACTCGTGAACGGACGGTCCGGCATCGGCCCCATCACCCATTTTGACGACAAGGAGATCCCGACCAAGATCGCCGGTGAGGTGAAGGGATTCGACGCGGCCAAGTTCATCGAAGCCAAAGAGATCAAGAAGATGGACCGGTTCATCCACCTGGGTCTTGCCGCGAGCAAGATGGTCATGGATGATGCGAAGCTGGTCGTCACTCCCGGGAACGCCGAGCGCATCGGCGTCATGGTCGGCGCGGGCATCGGCGGCCTTCCGGCCATCGAGCGCGCCTACCGCGCGTACCTGGAAAAGGGCTTCCGCCGGATCACGCCCTTCTTCATTCCCATGTCCATCATCAATGAGCTGTCCGGCCACATCTCGATGCGTTTCGGCGCCAAAGGACCCAACTCCTGCGCGGTCACGGCCTGTGCGACGGGCACCCACTCAATCGGAGATGCCTTCAAGATCATCCAGCGCGGCGACGCCGATGCCATGATCGCCGGCGGCGCAGAGTCCTGCATCTGTCCGCTCGGCGTAGGCGGCTTCAATGCCATGAAAGCGCTCTCGACGCGCAACAGCGAGCCAGAACGCGCCAGCAGGCCATTCGATGCAGAGCGCGACGGGTTCGTCATGGGTGAGGGATCGGGGCTTCTCATCCTCGAGGAGCTCGAATTCGCACAGAAGCGCGGAGCCCGCATCCTTGCCGAGATCATCGGGTACGGCATGTCCGGCGACGCCTATCACATCACCTCCCCTGCCCCGAACGGCGAGGGAGCGGCGCGGTGCATGAAGATGGCGATCAAGGACGCCGGCATCGAGCCGTCCTCGGTCAGCTACATCAATGCCCACGGCACCTCGACGAAGTACGGCGACGAGCTCGAGACCATGGCCATCAAGACGGTGTTCGGCGATCACGCCTACAAGATCCCGGTCAGTTCGACGAAATCGATGACCGGCCACCTGCTCGGCGCGGCGGGCGGCGTCGAGGGCGTGATCTCCGTCCTGACCATCGACCGCGGCGTCATCGCTCCCACGATCAACCTCGAGCACCCTGACCCGGAGTGCGACCTGGACTATGTCCCGAACACGGCCAGAAACGCCGCGGTCGAGATCGCCATGTCGAACTCCTTCGGCTTCGGCGGCACCAACGCCTGCATCATCTTCAAGAAGTTCCGCACATGACATGCGTCCACCTTCCGAACTCCAGCAGCGGATCTCCTATACGTTCGGCGACCCGCGCCTGCTGGAGCGGGCCCTTACCCACCGCTCCTTTGCCAACGAGCACCGTCTTTCGGAGCACAACGAGCGGCTGGAGTTCCTCGGCGACTCGGTCCTGAACCTCATCGTGAGCGAGCAGCTCATGGAGGACCGGCCCCGCTCGTCCGAGGGGGAACTGTCCCGGCTTCGCGCAGCCGTCGTCAGCGAACCGTCCCTCGCCGAGGTCGCCCGTTCGATCGGCCTCGGAGAGCATCTGCGCCTCGGGAAGGGAGAGGAGCAGACCGGCGGCAGGGACAAGGCTTCTCTCCTCGCGAACTCCCTTGAAGCGCTCATTGCCTCGCTCTATCTCGACGGCGGGATCGAAGAGGCGGCCGCCTTCATCGAAAGCCGCTTCCGGCAGGTTTTCGATCGCGTCGGCGGGACCGGCGGCCCCTTCGATTTCAAGACCGTGCTCCAGGAGCGCTGCCAGGAGCTGCTCAAGACCCTTCCGGAGTACCGTGTGGTGTCCGAATCGGGGCCCGATCACCGGAAGCAGTTCGAGATCGAGCTCATCGTTCGAGGCGAGGTCTTGGGCCACGGCGCGGGCAAAAGCAAGAAGGAAGCGGAACAAAGAGCGGCGAAGGAAGCGCTGAATAAGCTGTCACAGGGCAGTAGGTAGCAGAAAGAGCAGTCGTACGGCAGTCATGCTGCGGTTGACTGTCCCATGCGCTCAACCGCAGGCCGCCTCTCGATTGCCTCTTGACCGCTTCACCCTTGGCCATCTTTCGATTATCCGATGATCGTCCCGTTCTTCATCCCCCATGCGGGTTGCCCTCACCAGTGCGTGTTCTGCAACCAGAAGAACATCACCGGCACCATCTCATCGCCTGATCCGTCCACCATAGCAGCGACCATTCGGTCATATCTTCATGCCGCACCATCGCCCGGACCGGTCCAGGTCGCCTTCTATGGTGGCAGCTTCACTGCCCTGCCGCTCAAACTGCAGCAGTCCTATCTCGAACCGGTGCAGCCCTTCGTCGAGGCCGGGGAGGTCGCAAGGATCCGCATTTCAACAAGGCCCGATACCGTCTCCGCCGACATTCTCGGATTTCTGAAACGGTACCACGTCGGCACGGTCGAGATCGGCGCCCAGTCCATGAACGACGGCGTATTGGCTCGCTCCGGGCGGGGTCATAGCGCAGGGGACACTGTCCGCGCCGTCCGCCTGCTGCGGGAGCACGTCTTCACGGTGGGGCTTCAGCTCATGCCCGGCCTGCCTGGAGATTCCGAGGGGGATTTCGGCGATACGGTCGGCACGAGCATCGAAATCCGTCCGGATTTTGTACGCATCTATCCCGCGCTGGTCATCCGCAATACGCCGCTCGAACTGATCTACCGGAGCGGCGCATACCGTCCCCTGTCTCTTGACGAGGCCGTTGCCTGGTGCCGCAGCGCTCTGGGCCGCTTCGAGGAAGCGGGGATCAATGTGGTCAGGATGGGGCTTCAGCCCACGGAAGAACTCGAACGTCCCGGCACCATCGTGGCAGGCCCCTATCATCCCGCGTTCCGGCAGCTTGTCGAATCATCTCTGATGCTGGAGCGGATGCGCACCCTCCTCGGGCCCGCCTGCCGCGGCGCGGACCTTCTCCTCTTGGTCAATCCCCGCGATCTTTCCTCCGCCATAGGGCAGAAACGGGGGAACGTGCGTCAGCTTCGACGTGAGCTCGGCGTCGCATCAATTAGGTTCAGGACGGATGCATCGGTCCCGAAAGGCCAAGTTCGTCTTGCAGCTTGCGCGCCGGCGACCGCTGAGGTATAGTTCCCCTGGTGACCGCATGAAGAACTCCTTCATCATCCTGCTTTTCTTCTTGTCTGCCGCCGGCGCATCACAGGCCGGACAGGTGAAGACGATCGATCTCACCGACGGAAGCGTCATCACCGGCGAGGTCCTTTCGCTCACGAACGGGCTCTATACCATCAGGACCGTCTCGCTCGGCACTGTCACCGTGCGCGATGACCGGGTCAGGGCCATTCGCACTCCGGGAAGCGCTTCGTCCCCTGCCGCGCCGTCATCGGCCGATCTGTCCTCCCTGACCGAGAAGATGCTGTCCGACAGCGAAATCATGTCGATGATCCAGTCGCTCAAGAATGACCCGTCATTCCAGAAAGCGATGGAGGACCCTGACATCATGAAGGCCGTGAGCAGCGGAGATACCGCCGCGCTCATGGCAAATCCGAAGTTCCTTGAGCTCATGAACAACGCCACTGTCCGGGACATCCAGAAAAAGGTCCAGAAATAGCCCTTTCCGCCCGTCCTCCGCGCCGCCAGAACCCAAGAAATCTAGTTGACAATGCCGGAGCTTCTCGGTAGTATTGTGCCGATTTTGAATCGTTCCAGCCGGAAAAGGGGTGCTATGGCCATCACCTACAAAGATGCCGGGGTCGATATCGACGCCGGCGACCTTTTCGTCCAGAAGATCAAGCCCTTCGTCAAAGCAACGTTCCGGCCCGAGGTCCTTACCGACATCGGCGGCTTCGGCGGCCTCTTTGCCCTGAAGAAGTACAGGAACCCGGTGCTGGTCTCCGGGACCGACGGCGTGGGGACCAAGCTCAAGATCGCCTTTCTCATGAACAGGCACGACACGGTCGGCATCGACCTGGTGGCCATGTGTGTGAACGACATCATCGTACAGGGCGCGGAACCGCTCTTTTTCCTGGACTACTTCGCCACGGGGAAGCTCAAGCCCGTGGAGCATTCCCAGGTCGTAAAGGGGATTGCTGACGGCTGCAGACAGGCCGGATGCGCGCTCATCGGAGGCGAGACTGCAGAGATGCCGTCGTTCTACGGCGAAGGCGAGTATGACCTTGCGGGCTTCGCCGTGGGCGCCGTGGAAAGGAAGGATGTCATTACCGGTGCAAAGATCCGTCCCGGAGACCGGCTCATCGGCCTGGCCTCATCGGGCCTCCACTCGAACGGCTACTCCCTGGTCCGCAAGGTCCTTTTCGACAAGGCCGGGTACGGCGTCGCGGATATCCTGACCGAACTGGGCGGCCCCACGCTGGGCGAGGTCCTGCTCACGCCGACGAGGATCTACGCCAAGACCGTCCTTGCCCTCCTCCGGGACTTCGACATCAGGGGCATGGCCCACATCACCGGCGGCGGCATCACCGAGAACACACCGCGCATCCTGCCGAAGGGCGCCCAGGCGGTCGTGCGTAAGGGCTCCTGGCCCGTCCACCCGATCTTCAAGCTCATCCAGAAGAAGGCGGCAGTCGATGAGGCCGAGATGTACCGGGCCTTCAACATGGGCATCGGCATGGTCCTTGCGGTGCCGAAGAACCAAGCCGACAAACTGATGAAGAAGGCCGAGAAGCTTGGCGAAAAGGCCTTTGCGATCGGCGAGGTCGTGAAGGGCAAACAGATCGTCAAGTATGAGGAAAGGTGATTATTTTCACCGCAGAGGTCGCAGAGGAGAACATGCGTCAACATCCCATACGGGAGAATGAGCAAAGCAGATGTGCATTCACCGTCGTTTTGCCTCCCCCTCGCCTTGCTTGCCTCTGCGTCCTCCGCGGTAAACCGGGGCCGATATGAAGAAAGTCCGTATCGGGGTGCTCGTCTCCGGCCGCGGCTCCAACCTCCAGGCCATCATCGACAACATCGAACAGGGGAAGCTCTCGGCGGAGATCTCCGTGGTCGTCAGCGACCAGCCGGACGCCTTCGCGCTGGAGCGCGCCCGGAAGCACGGTATCGCCGCAATTCACATCAGTTCAAAAGGATACAAAGGACGACGGGAGGAGTACGACGCCCTGCTCGTCACCGAGCTCCGCAAGCAGGGCGTCGATCTGGTCGTCCTTGCGGGCTTCATGCGCATCATCACGAAGGCCCTGGTGAGTGCCTACCCGAACCGCATCATGAACATCCATCCCGCCCTGCTTCCCTCCTTTCCCGGGCTGCACGTCCAGAAGGCCGCCATCGAGCACGGCGTCAAGTTCTCCGGCTGCACCGTCCATTTCGTCGACGAGGGCATGGACACCGGTCCTATCATCATCCAGGCCGTGGTGCCGGTCCTGGACGGCGACAGCGAGGACTCCTTGGCCGCCAGGATCCTGGCCCAGGAGCACAAGATCTTCTCCCGGGCGATCCAGCTCTACGCCGAGGGAAAGCTCCGCATCGAGGGCAGGCGTGTGCTCGTTGACGGCGGCAGGATCCAATCCGGCGAGTTCCTTATCAATCCCTAGCTGCCCGCGACGGGACACGGGAACCGGCACACCGCTTCGGCCCATCCTCCAGACCCTTTTCACCTGTCCCCTTTTCCCCTTGCGCAAAGCAACATGCTGTGCGAGAATTGGGACTGTCACGTTCTTCCTCATCCTGCATCCGTGAACAGGAACGTCAATGAGCTCTGCGGACCTATCCGGACTCCGGCTCGACAAGTCAGGCGCTGTTTCCCGGCAGAAGCGGAAGGTCCCCCGGGGCAGGCTAATCGCCGCGGGCGTCGCCGTCCTGGCCCTCCTCATAGCCCTCGTTGCCGTGCGACCCGCGATCGAGGTGGAGACCGCCACAGTGGCAAAGGTCTACCCCTCTCAGTCCTTCACGCTCCTGAACGCCAGCGGCTACGTGGTCGCCCAGCGCAAGGCCGCCGTGGCGTCCAAGGCAACGGGCCGGCTCGATTGGCTCGGCGTCGAGGAAGGCAGCCGGGTGAAAAGCGGGCAGATCATCGCCCGCCTGGAGAACCGGGACGTCCTTGCCGCAGCCGATCAAGCCGAGGCCGGCCTGAACAACGCAAAGGCCGACCTCGCGGATGCAAAGTTGAACTACGACCGCATGAAGGACCTGCGTTCAAAGGGATACATCGCCCAGACCGATTTCGATGCCGCCAACACCCGCCTGCTACGCTCCCAGGCCGCGGTGACCGGGGCCGAGGCGGCCTTGCGCGCGGCGCAGGTGGCCGTAGAGTATACGCTCATCCGGGCGCCCTTTGACGCTGTAGTCCTCACCAAGGACGCCGATATCGGCGATATCGTCACGCCCCTCGGCGCAGCGGCCAATGCCAAGGCGTCGGTCGTGACCATCGCCGACATGGCGTCCCTCCAGGTCGAGGTGGACGTCTCGGAATCGAACATCGAGAAGGTGAAGCCGGGTCAGCCGTGCGAGATCCAGCTTGACGCGCTGCCCGATGCCCGCTTTCCCGGCGCGGTCCACATGATCGTGCCGACGGCTGACCGTACCAAGGCCTCGGTCATGGTAAAGGTCCGCTTTGTCCAGCTCGATCCCCGGGTTCTTCCCGAGATGAGCGCCCGCGTCGCATTCCTGGAGCGGGCGGTGGCCCCCGCCGAGCAGACGCCGAAGACCGCAGTGAACCCGGCAGCTGTCCGCGATGAGAACGACAGGAAGCTGGTCTTCGTCGTCAAGGACGGCAGGGCCGTCGCAGCGGCAGTCACCCTCGGCGAAAGGATCGGTGATTTCATCGAAGTGACGGGCGGTCTCGCCCCGGGCCAGACGATCGTCCTCAACCCGCCCAAGAAGCTCAGGAACGGATCGAAGGTGAAACGGAAGGAACAGTAGGTCCGTAAGACGTTAAGACGCGAGTCGTGAAACGGCGCTTCGCTGCCGTCTTGTCTTGCCTCTCACGCCTTACATTCGCGGTTCATTCCCATGGAACCCTGCCCCCAGACCATCGTTGCAATCAAGGACCTCTCCAAGTCCTACCACCGCGGCACCCAGACCGTGCCCGTACTCCAGGACATCACCTTCGACATCTGCAGCGGCGAATTCCTGGCCCTCATGGGCCCGTCGGGGTCGGGAAAGAGCACGCTCCTCAACATCATCGCCGGCATTGACAAGGCCGACAGCGGAAGCGTCACGATCGGAGGCGTCGACATATCATCGCTTTCCGAGACCGATCTCGCGCAGTGGCGTGCAACCAATGTAGGGTTCATCTTCCAGTTCTATAATCTCATGCCGGTACTCACGGCCTTCGAGAACGTCGAACTGCCGCTTCTCCTTACCGGCCTTTCCCGCTCCGCACGGCGCGAGCATGTCGAGACCGCGCTCGCCGTCGTGAACCTGCTGGACCGCCTGGACCACTACCCCTCGCAGCTCTCGGGCGGCCAGCAGCAGCGCGTGGCGATCGCCCGCGCCGTCGTGACAGACCCGGAAATCCTCGTGGCCGACGAGCCGACCGGAGACCTGGACCGCGTCTCGGCCGGGGACGTGCTGGAGCTCATGGGCAGGCTCAACCGAGAGTTCGGCAAGACCATCATCATGGTTACCCACGATCCGCGGGCGGCGGAGAAGGCACACCTTATCCGGCATCTTGAAAAGGGCGTGCTGACCGATACGGGACGTTAGAATCTGATTTCACCACGGAAACACGGAGACACAAAGGAAACCAATTTCTGAAGTATCACGGTCTCGGTCCTCGTTGGTACTCGGAAGTTCTCCGTGTCCTCTGTGCCTCCGTGGTAAAAAAGGCTTGTGAATGTTCCTCCTGAAACTCATCTTCCGGAACGCCTTCCGCCACAAGCTCCGGACCTCGCTCACGGTGGCGGGCGTCGCCATCGCGGTCCTTGCCTTCGGGCTGCTGAAGACGCTTGTCGCGGCCTGGTATCTCGGCGTCGAGGCCTCCTCCGCCACCCGGCTCGTCACGAGAAACGCCATCTCGCTCGTTTTTACCCTTCCCGCATCCTACGAGGACCGCATCCGCCAGACCCCGGGCGTCACCGCCGTGGCCAAAGGGAACTGGTTCGGCGGCATCTACATCGATGAGAAAAACTTCTTCCCCAGCTTCGCCGTGGAGCCGAAGCCGTACCTCCAACTCTATCCCGAGTTCGAGGTTCCGCCCGCAGAGCGGCGCGCCTTCGAATCGGACCGCAAGGGCTGCGTCATCGGCAGAAAGCTCGCCGAGCGGTTCCGGTGGAAGATCGGCGATCTTGTTACGCTCAAGGGGACCGTCTTTCCGGGTCAGTGGGAGTTCGTCGTGCGCGGGATCTACCAGGGCGCAAAGAAGAGCACCGACGAGACGCAGTTCTTCTTCCACTGGGACTACCTGAACGAGGTCATGCGCAAGACGGTCCCCCGCCGGGCAGACCAGGTCGGCTTCTACATGGTGGGGCTCGCGAACCCCGACCTCGCGGCACAGGTCTCGCTCGCTATCGACGGGATGTTCCGGAACTCCCTTGCCGAGACCCTGACCGAGACGGAACGGGCCTTCCAGCTGAGCTTCGTATCCATGACCGAGGCCATCGTTGTCGCCATCCGCATCGTCTCGTACGTGGTCATCGTCATCATCATGGTCGTCGCCGCCAATACCATGGCCATGACCGCCCGGGAGAGGATCAGCGAGTACGCTACGCTGAAGACCCTGGGGTTCCGCGCCCGCCATGTGGCCGGCGTGGTCTTCGGCGAATCCCTCGTCATCGCCATGACCGGCGGCATCCTGGGAGTCGCGCTGACCTTTCCCGCTGCCCAGTGGCTCGGCCTCAAGCTGAGCCAGTTCATCCCGGTCTTCCGCATTGCGCCGGAAACGGTCGTCTATGACCTCATCGCGGCGTTCGTCGTGGGCGCCGTTGCCGGGATCTTCCCGACCTGGCGCGGCTCGACGATCAACATCGCGGACGGGTTGAGGCGAATAGCGTAAAAGCAGCAAGATCTTTGACACGGATCAAGGCGGATCAAGAACCTGATAAAAGCGGATGAACAGTTTCGTGCTTTGATCTATTCCGCCCTTGTCCGTCTTTCATCCGATTCCTCCGTGTCAAAGATGTTGGTCTTTGGCTTGTTTGTTGAACTTTGAACCCTGAACTTTGAACTTTTACTCTCATGGCCATCCCCTTCTCCTACAGTTTCCGGAACCTCCGCACCCGCCGGCTCACCACTGTTCTGACGGCACTTGGCATGGCGCTCGTTGTGTTCGTCTTCGCGGCAACGCTGATGCTCGCCGAAGGGCTCAGGAAGACGCTCATTGAAACCGGCTCCTACGACAACATCATCGTGATCCGCAAGGCCTCCCAGTCCGAGGTGCAGAGCGGCGTGGACCGCAACCAGGCGTCAGTGGTGGCGACGCAGCCCGAGATCGCCGTGGGCGGCGACGGAAAACCGCTCCTGGCGAAGGAGATGGTGGTGCTGATCAGCCTCGTGAAGCGCGGCACGGACAACCCGTCCAACGTCGTCATCCGAGGCATCGGCGACGAGTCCCTGGCGCTCCGGCCTCAGGTGCGGCTCATCGAAGGAAGGATGCCGCGGCCGGGCTCATCGGAGGTGATCGCCGGGAAGAGCGTGGCAGAGCGGTTCAACGGCGCGGGCCTGGGCGAGACCCTCCGGTTCGGCATGCGGGACTGGACCGTTGTCGGCGTCTTCGACGCGGGGACAACCGGGTTCGGGTCCGAGATCTGGGGCGACGTGGACCAGCTCATGCAGGCCTTCCGCAGGCCCGTGTACTCGTCGGTGCTCTTTAAGCTCCGGGATACGTCCGAGGCGGGCGCCGTGGTGCGGCGCCTGGAAACAGATCCCCGCCTCACCGTCGAGGCAAAAAGAGAGACGAAGTACTACAGCGACCAGTCCGAAGTGATGGCGACATTCCTTCGCATCATGGGCATCACGCTGACCGCGGTCTTCTCCCTCGGAGCGGTAATCGGCGCCATGATCACCATGTACGCAGCCGTGGCGAACCGCGTCGCCGAGATCGGCACGCTCAGGGCTCTTGGCTTCCGGCGGAGGAGCATCCTGCTGGCCTTCCTCATGGAATCCGTGCTCTTGGGGTTCATCGGCGGATTGATGGGGCTCTTCTTCGCGTCGTTTATGCAGCTCCTCACCATATCGACGATGAACTGGCAGACGTTCTCGGAGCTGGCCTTCTCCTTCACCCTCACCCCCCGCATTGGGGCACAGGCCGTCCTGTTCTCTGTCCTGATGGGCCTTGCGGGGGGAGTGCTTCCCGCCGCCCGGGCAGCCCGGATGAACATCGTGGAAGCGCTCAGGACGGGCTGAGACCGGCTGCCCGCCCTGGGCACCGGGTACAGCCTTTGCATATCGCACCCCTATTGTCCTCATTTCTCTGTTGAATCCACGAACGGAGAGTAGTAGTATTTTTATTAAGAATCATTGTAATGTGTTTCTTGGTTTCCGTGGTTCACAGCCGTCGGCTGTTGTGCATGAGTCGGTGCACGCGGAATTCCCCTGACAAGCAAGAGTGACTGATTATCGGTTGGAGTACGTGCCCGTTCGGCCCCAGTAGAGGGAAACGTCTGTGCCCGGGGGTCTTTCACAGGGTGGGGTCCGGAAATGATGAAGAAAAGGATTGCCCTCCTTATATTCATGAATCTTGCCGCGACATCATTTGCCGGCGAACAGAGCATGAATATCGCGAAGCTCGACAAAGACGCGTCGCGTCCGTTCAGCAAGAAGGTCTCGCTTCCCATTGTGACTGAACAATACGAGTACTATGACGTCCGGGGGGGCACCGAAAAGGACATCCGGTGCCAGATGACGGCGAACGCCTGCAAATGGGACGACGGAAAGAAATATGATTCCGTCACAAAGTGGCACGTGAAGTGGGACTACGACTACGACCGGGCGCCGAACGCCTGTGCGGCGGAGTCGTTCAGGGCCACAGTCCAAGTGACCTACCGGCTCCCCAAGTGGGTCCACGATGGCGATGCCTCGCCGGCGCTCAGAGAGAAATGGGACCGGTACATGCAGAACCTCGTTCTGCACGAAGAAGGCCACCGTAACCTTGCTGTTACGGCGGCTGCCGATCTTACCCGCGCCATCTCACAGCTCACTCCGGGTGCAACCTGCGCCGACGTTGACCGGAGCGTACAGGCTCTCAGCCGGCAATACATGAAGAAGCTGAACGAAGACCAGAAAGCCTACGATGCGGCAACTGTCCACGGGGCCAAACAGGGCGCCGTTTTCCCGTGATCGGTAGACAGCCCCTCAATCCGCAACACCTTCCAGAAGATTCGACAACAAAAAAAGAAGCAGGCTCGGTGTGAGCCTGCTTCCTCCAGTTTCATCCCTAACGGCAACCCCGCCAAACCGGAAGCGACGAGGTCAGTTCGTGTCATTCGAGAACGGGATGAAAGACGTCACTTCAGTTCAAAGACCGTCACTCCATTGTACGGCTCTTCAGCTGCCATGCCTCCTGCCGCTGAGCCGGTGGCACCATGCTCCTCGGCCTTGGCGATGCTGATGCCCGTGTCAAAAATGGTAATCCCGTTCTCAAGGGCCAGCGCAGAGCCCTCAACCGTGCTGGGTGCAGGATTCGACTCGAACACTGTTACACCGTTAGACAGATCCCAACCCATCTCCTTCTCGGCCGCATAGACTGTCCCGAAAGCAAGGACCAGTGCAATTGCCGCCACTGAAATTAATAGAGTCTTCATTTACCATCGCCTCTTTTCTCTTGCTACATCCGTGAATCTAATTCAACTATAACACTCCATCTACAATTGTCAACTTATCGATAATTCAGACCGTCGAATCCCCGACCGCCAGCCTCGAACGCCAGGCTTGAAACACCGCAATATCCGTAACACCATGCAAACACGAACTGTCATTTACTACGTTGGTATCAGACGGCATGTGAAGAAAAGGAACAAATCGCATTCGCACCGCGGCAGGATCGCACCCGGGCGCTATTAGTATTGATACGAGGACGGAAATGCGCTTCTTCCTCGCAAGAGCAGCGTCGTCTTGGTTGCGGGCTATTTCTAGCCGGCACGGAGGCACTATCTTCCGACAACAAGGACCACAAAGCTGTCCCTGATCATCGTCGGTCGCTGCTTTGGCGCTCTTCCCGAAGACTCTGGGGCCACGGAAAATTCGGCCGTCGGCAGATAGACCTTATGGGTCCTTCCGTCCAATGCCAGCGTTCGGGCCCCCCGCTGCGTAGGTATTGTTTCGGTCTCGAACATCCCCGGTGAAGATTCCCGGGCCACTGTGAGCGTGCCGTCGCTGTTCGAACTGAAAACGAGCCCTGTCTCCGGATCGAAGGCAGTCCCGTCGACACCTTCCCCGATGGGAACGGTCGCAGTCACTTTGCCCGCATCCACATCCAGGACCGTCATGAGCCTGTTGCGGCATCCCGAAAAGACGCGATGGTGCCCGGTATCGATGGCCATCCCGGTCGGCTCGGCGCAGGGACTTAAAGGATACCGTCGCAGTATCTTGAGCTTTCTGCTGTCCAGTGCAACGACCTCGCTGGTGTCTTCGATGTTCACAAAGACCCTGCCCGATGCATCCGTGACGGCAAACTCAGGTTTGCCGCCGAGCGCGATCGTTCCCAGGACCATCCCGGACGCAGCATCGAACACGGTCGCATCCCTGCTCTTCCCATTGAAGGTGAAGACCCGCTTGGCTGCAGGGTCGTACAGGATCGCATCCGGGTTCTCCCCTGTTCTCACCTGCCCGATCGTCTTCAGCGTCTCGAGATCGAACAGGGAAGCCGTGTTCGCCCTGCCGTTGCTGATGAAGCCGCGACCCAGCTCATCGGCAAGAGCGATCCCGTGAACGCCCGGTGTATTCGGAATGTCCGCTATCACCTTCTTCGAAGCGACATCCACGACCATGACGTGCGTTCCGCGTGAGACGAAAAGGCGGTTCCGGGACCCGTCGACCGTCAGGTAGTCCCAGCCCCCTTCGCCGCCGAGCGGCATTTTCTCGATCACGCTATATCCGGAACCTGCGTAGACGTCTACGCTCATGACAAGCAAAAAAGCGGCTATCAAGGCTCTCATGTCCTTATCCTTTCCGCAGCCGTCGGATCCGCACCTTCAGCTCCTGTTTGAACTTTCTCATGACCTCGCTGGCCCTGATCCAGGCCGGCATCTTCCGCAGTTCCTCATAGAGCCGTTCCTTCGTTTCTCTGAACCAGTAATAGAAAGCGGCGAAAGGCCGTATCAAGAGCAGCTTTTCCCTACTGATGACGAAGAGTCTCGTTACCAGGGCGGTTATCGTTGCTTTGGCCACGACGAATATCGCTGCGCCTCGGAGTATCTTGCCGCTCGCGATCAGATACAGTCCCAATAGCTTTGCTGGGATCATGATAAGGAACGGAAAGATGAAGAGTGAAAGCAACAGATACTGGTTCTGGCGTCTGAGGAAATCTTCGAAATCCTGGACGATCTTCAGGCGGGCAACGACCTCCATGACGGCAAGGATGCTGTCCCATACCCAATCCTCGAACAGCATCCAGACGGCCGCAAGGATGATGAGAACGATGCGCGCAGCCCGTTTGAGAAGCCCTTTTCTCTTCATCTTCATAGTTATCATTTTCGCACAAAAACCTTATGGAGGGAATAGGTCAACCGGTTAGCGATCTGAAGCCTTGAAACGACTGCCCCCTCTACTCTCTGCGAAGAGTGCTTCTTTTTAAGTGCTCCTTTTTCTGTTGCTGCAACAAAAGGAGAATAGTTGCAGTGGCTGGAAATTGACGACAGTTATTTCCGGTGATTAAATATTCATATCCCCTCGGATACAGACCCTTTGTGAGAAGAAAGCTGACCACGGACGAGAATCGAACTACAGCGGGAACTCTTTCCCGATATGAGATGCAGGCCCAAGTAGTGATGAAAGTGTATGCTGCCAGAATATCTTGCCCACAGTCAGGGAGTACGGAAGGGAGGCTCGTCATGAGGAGAGGAAGGGTGGCGATCAGCTGTGTCATTGGAGCGGCACTGCTCGTTGTTTCCGCGTTCGTGTTCAACTCCTGTAGCGGCGGTAATGGACGCACTTCATCGGGCACGGTGGCTCTTTATGCGACCGACAACATGTCAAACCATAAGCAGGTGATCGCGACGATCAACAAGGTGACCGTCGAGAGTACGGGCAGCGGCGCCACCTGCGAGGTCTTGACGACACCGGTGACGATCAACATTGCCAACCTGTCGAATGTCCTCCAGCTTTTGAACGTTGCCGATTGCCCTGCCGTACCGTACAACAGGCTGCATATCGAATTTAACAGGTCCGTGGAACTTATGGACAGTGCAGGGAACGAATCATCGTGCTCATTCACGTCCTACAAGGACGAAGACAACCATGTGAACAGGCTGCAGTGCAACGGAGACACGTGCACGCTGGACATCAATGGGGCTGTCAATGTTCTCATCAATCAGTACAACAAGGTCGCTCTCGATTTCCGCCTGAAGGATTTCGACGTGGACCACTTCGGGACCGCATCATGTTCTGTCACCATGAAGGTCTCGCCGCTTCACGGCAAGGAGTTCGGGCATCTTGACCGTTTTGAAGGGATCACCGGCCTCGTCACCAATCTGACCACGTCCACCCGTACCTTCACCCTGTCGAAAGATCATCTCGCGCTCGACGTTTTGTACTCGGGCATAACATCGTCGCGCCAGCCGGGTCTTGACGATCTGCTCCTCCGAGCCCAGCAGGACGGTTTGAGAACAGCGGTGACGGCATCGGCCATCGATTTTTCGACCAAGACGATCGAGGCGTCAAAGATACTTGTGAAGGTGGAAGGACTGGTTTCGAATCTCACGACATCGACCAACACGTTCACCCTTACTTACCGAGAGGGGAAAACGATGCCCATCGACTACGGCAATGCTGCCGTCAAGGGGACCGTCGCGAACGGGGCGTGGACGGAAGTGAAGCTGTATGGTCACGACAGCGCAAGTTCAAACTTCCTTGCAGCCATCATAGAAGCCGAAACCGGATGTAAGGGTCCGGGTGACCGATGGAGGGAAAGGCATACCGAGGATTAGTCCGGCCGGGACGCCGCAGGGCTCGGGAGAACCGAGCCCTTTCTTATTGTCCTATTGCCGGCAGACGTCATCAGCTTGACTCCTCAACCAGCGCCATGAGTTTCGTCATCGTAGCCATGTTCCGTCCCGTGCCCGTTCGTTCGAGCGCGCGGTCTACTGCAGCCCAGAGCGGACTCCTCGCTATGCCCTTCGCGCACCAGAGGTACGCGACACGTCGTCCCAGCGCGAGCGCCTCCGGCGCCCACCGTTTCTTGAGCAAAGGCCGAAGCCGTTTCTGGTCCGACCGCGTCCGTGGCACCATGACAAGGAAATGCGGCGGATCCGTCGCGACGCCGGACAGCGGGTTGTTACGCACGGCCGCCGCGACTTCCTGACCGGAAAGGACGCTCACCTGTGTGGTCAGCCCGAATTTGGCTGCGAGCCCCTTCTCGATGCGCGCAGGGATATCGCCACGCCCTTTGTTCGGCGCCGAGAAGATGACGTTGCCGCTGTTGAGCAACGTGCGCACATCGCGAAACCCGAGGCCTTCAAAGAGCTCGCGAAGGTCAGCCATCGCGACACGCCTCGCCGTGCCGATGTTGTTGACGCCTCGAATCAGTGCAACGTACCTGGCCGTCATCGGCACCTCACCGGTGAGATGGCCGGATGATCGCAAGCTACGCTGAACACGTTCTGCATTACTTTCCCGCGACGATCTCGTAAATCGGTATTTCTTCATTGAAATCAAGCCCAATGATACCGGCAATGCTGGAGTCCTGAAAAGCCCCTATGCTGCAGACACCGATCCCGAGAGATGCGCCCTGCAGATAGATTCCCTCGCCCATTGCACCGGCACGCACATGGACGTAGCGATAACCCCGATCGCCGTCCGGGGAGAGGATATCCTTCCATTTAGCGCTCAGGACGAAGACCACTGCTGCCGTGCCAACGAATTCCTGTCTCATGCTCGCCTCAGCCAATTGTCGGGAATAGTCCCCTTCTTTCAGCAGGTGCAGCGCATGGGAAGCAGGGAGATAACGATAGACGCCGGGCCTCACACCTTTGACGTCGCGAACGATAAGAGAGAGCGTCAGGGGTGAAGAGAGAGCGAACAAAGGGTCGCTGATGAGAATGTCCTTGGAGTCCCCTGCCGAGGCAGCGCAAAGTGCCGCAAGCTCTTCTCGGGACATCGGAGTGGGACCATATTCACGAACAGAGCGCCGTAAGGTAATGGCCTCCAAGAGCGGTTTTCCGCGCGCGGGCACGGGAAGGGGCATGCCTGTCAAGCCGGCCTCAAGATGCGGAGGATGGCGGGGCAGCCCACCCTTCATCCCGACGCGTCGGATCGACGTGCCCTTGTGAATCAGGTCGATCACGCTTGCTCGGAAAGGTCCCATCGGTTCCCTCTGGAAAACCGGCTCAGGGGAAGTAGCTCTCGACGAGCCGAGGGGCATAATGAGGAGTCCAGCTTCCGCGGACGGGTTGATATCCAGAAATGTATTGAGGGCTTGATCGTCGAAGCGGCCGATCATGGGCGCCCGCAAACCAATCGAAGCTGCGCACAGGCCAAGGTTACAAGCCGCGTGGCCGACCTCCATGACGACATAACGATAGGTGCGTTGCTGATACTTAAAATCCGTTCGGCCGAAAGTGGCGGTGAAGATCACTGTGGCAGGGGCATCCGTCAACAGCTCGGGACTGCCGGAAAGCATCTGCAGCTGGACAGTCAGAGCGGGATCGGATCGTATTTGATAGAGGGCGGACCTCTTCGCGTGGTAGTAATAGAGACCTGGCGCCAATCCCTGGACCTTGCTGGCAAGGACGTATATGTTGACGGGATACAGTGCTCCAGCCGAAGGCGCCGTGCGCAGATCGTACCTGAGCCCGTTGTAGGCCGCCGGTCTGCTCACGCCCAGCGTATGGGAGAGCAGCTCGGACAGGCGATCGAGGGTCAGCCCTCCTTGATCGGATCGGGCCCGCCCTGCGGCCCACGAATGGTAGGCATCCTCAACGCTTCCCCCGCCTTCGGACCTTACCGGGGGGAGCGAGATCACGGGCTTCTCCGGATACTCCTTGTACGGTCCCTGACGAGCTGATACGGTCAATCCGCGAAGGCCAACTCGGGGATATGAACTGATCGTATGGTAATACTCTGCGAGCGTTGTCCGTTTCCCACCTGCTTCCACGAAAACAGGCGGAATGAGGGGTTCTGCCGTAAGACCCTGATGGGACTCCCCCGTCACTATGGTGATATAACGGCTTCCCTGGCGCACTCCGATGGAGTAGACCACTCCGCCCGCGGCCAGGGCCAGAAGACCGTAAGCTGCGATTCGAACCCAAAAGCGGAAACGTCCTGAGTCTGGTTCGATAAAGACGTCCGGTGCTTTTCCGGATAATAATGATGCGACATTCCTCCAGTGCAGCGTCACATGAACCAACGCAACTGCCAACAGGAGGTAGCCAGGGAGGTAATGCCAATCGAAGATCGGTAGTTCCTGGCTTGCTACCCAGAATATCCCTGTGCCGACAACCGCCAGGAAATAGGCCAGCACGACCAGGCTGAACGCGGTCGTGGCTGTGAATCGATTGGGGCGGGACCTTTTGACGACACGGACGCCCAGCCAGAGGAAATACAGCGCGAGCGGCAGAAAGACGAGGACAAAGCGGGACGTCAGCTTCAGCATGAGGACTCTCCAGGTCGGGCAAGGGATATCATTGCTGTCCCGTTACAACAGCGCCCCTTGCAGGTCTTTATCTGACACAGCTCATAGCCCTTCCGGTCTCAGCGTACGGATATCCAGTCAGGCTCTCTCTTCGATACGCATCTCCCGCATGGTTCAGCGAAGATCACTCCGCGATTGTACCATGCAACCGGTTCTTCAGGAAATGCGAGGCATCCACCCGCCCGTGACCTCCCTCAGCACCGACGACCTTCATCCCCGCCGAACGACGGGTGATCGTGTCATGTCTGCAAAACAAAAAATGACTTAGCAGATAGAACGCTAAGTCATTCGAGAACTTGGTGGACGAGAAGGGATTCGAACCCTCGACCCCCGCATTGCGAATTAAATAAAGCCATTTTGGCAAAGACTTTGCTTTGGTTCTGGTTTCCCGTTTTGCATTGAGAATCAGGTAATTGGAAGACCTGTGGTAATTACGTCTGTTATGCTTATTATGTCCTTTTAGAAAAAAATTAGCACAATTTTAGCACAGCATCGCCCTGCACTGTTGAGAATAAAGTTTCATGATCATCATACCATCCTCATATTATTCGAACGGCAGAGGAGTTTCCGCTCCCACTTTTTTATTGCTTCAGATTATGATAGTACATTTTCGACCGATGAATGGAATGCAGAGAATGCATTTCTGATCCGCTTGCGACTG
>JBAIYC010000108.1:0-1806 GCA_037916085.1 Nitrospirota bacterium
CTCTTGACGAACAGCGGGTCACCGCCCACGGACCGGAAGGCCCGCACGGGACTGTTGACCCCGCCGGGGATGTGCTTCTGCGCCTCCGCGAACAGCTTCTTTGATCGTGCTCCTGCCATGCATGCCCCTCTCACTGCTCGTGACACTGACGTTGCCCCTGCGAAACTGCATACGACAAGGCGCAGAAACGCCGTATATTATAGGATACGTAGTTCTCTGTCAATGAAAAAGGGGTTTTTCGGTAGGTCTAACCGGGGGTAAACAAGATCTGACAATTACAATTTGGTGATGAACTCTGCAACGCCACGGGCATCGTTGATGTCGAAGCGCGGGATGGTTAAGTCGAACGGGGTGTCGCTGACCAGCGCGATGATCGACCGGTCGGTCATGCAGAGCGGAGCGCTTCCGGACGCTCCGGACCGGAACACTTCAATCCTGTTCTCCCCGCTCCTCTTGAATCCCTCGAAGATGAGCACATCGACCTGCCCCGTCATCTGCTCCAGTTCCGAGCGGGACGGCTCCCGCGCCGAGGATCGCAGGAGCGCGAGGCTGACCGGGCCGACGAGAACCACCGCATCGGCGCCCGCCTCACGGAACCGCCAAGAGTCCTTGCCAGGCCGGTCAAGGTCAAAGCCCTTGGAAGCGTGCTTGACCACGGCCACCCTCAGGCTACGCTGCTTGAGCAGCGGGACGATCTTCTCGATGAGCGTGGTTTTGCCGCTGCCCGACGATGCGGCGATGAACGAGACGGTCTTCATGCGGTCACCAAACAAGGCGAATCCGGATGGCACGCAGTGGACGAAGGTCATGCATCAGACATCCTGTCCGTTCTGTCCGTGTCATTCGTGCCATTCGTGATGATCAGTTGCCCTTTGGCTGTCCCGGTGTGGTTCAGATCTCCGTCAGGGACGTTGAGTCTGCATCCTTCTTTCTTCTTCCGAAGATGCGCACGCCAAGGATCCCCAGCTCGTAGAGGAAGTAGATGGGAAGGGACATGATCGTCATGTTGAACACGTCCGGCGTCGGCGTAACAATGCCGCCGATGATGAAGGCGATGAGAAAGGCGTACTTCCTGAATTTGGTGAGCGACTCCGGTTTGATGATGCCCAGCCGCCCGAGGATGATCATGATGAGCGGCAATTCGAACACGGCCCCGCAGGCAAGCATGAACTTGAGCGTGAAGTCGATGTAGTCGCCGATCTTGATGATGGGTTTCAGATGCTCGGTCTTATACGTAACCAGGAACGGGATTGCGAAGGGAAGCAGGAGGAAGTAGCAGAAGAGCACCCCGATGAAGAAGAAAAGGGTCGAAAAGAAGACGAACTGCCCGGCATATTTCCGCTCCTTCGGAAGCAAACCCGGCGAGATGAACTTCCAGACCTGATGGAGGATCACCGGCACCATGACGATGATGCCGGCGATGAAGCCGATCTTCAGGTGCGACATGATCGGCTCGATCAGCGTCGTGAAGTAGAGCTCCTGCGCGGTCTTGTTGGGCACAAAGTGGAGAAAGGGGAATGCGGCCGTGTACTCGGCCGTATAGTTCATCGGGACCAGCAGAAGGCCCAGGATCTCCTCGGAATAATTGAAGCAGAGGACGAACCCGATGCCGATCGCGATGACGATGTAAACGATCCGTTTGCGCAGCTCTTCGAGATGGGACCAGAAGGACATCTTGTCTTCTTCAGGACTTTCCGTAGGCATCCGGCGCCTTCTCCTTTACCGTTTCGTCCTTCGCGGTCTCATCCGCTGCCGTCCCCGCGGGGGCACCGGTGGAGGGTGTCGCGTTCTTCCTGGCCTCCTGCT
>JBAIYC010000109.1:0-2878 GCA_037916085.1 Nitrospirota bacterium
ACCTGTCCGCCACGGTCATCCCGAGCCTTGCCCTCCCCATGGCGATCGTCGGCACCTTCGCGGTGATGTACGTGATGAACTTCAGCCTGGACAACATGTCGCTCATGGCGCTGACGCTTTCCGTCGGTTTCGTTGTGGACGATGCCATCGTGATGCTCGAGAACATCATCCGCCACGTGGAGATGGGCGAGCCGGTCATGCAGGCTGCCTTCAAGGGGTCAAAGGAGATCGGCTTCACCATCCTGTCGATGACCATCTCCCTTGTCGCGGTCTTCCTGCCCGTGTTCTTCATGGGCGGCATCATCGGGAGGCTCCTCCACGAGTTTGCCGTCACCATCGGCATGTCCATCCTGATCTCCGGCGTCGTTTCGCTGACGCTGACACCCATGCTTGCCTCCCGCTTCGTCCGGCCTCACGGGAAGGAACAGCACGGCAAGCTCTATCAGGCGTCGGAGCGCGTCTTCAACGGCATGCTGGACTTCTACGAACGGACGCTCAAGGTCGCGCTCCGGAACCGCCGGATGACGATGACCATCTCCGGCATCATCCTTGCCGCAACGGTGCTCCTGTTCAAGGTGATGCCGACAGGCTTCCTGCCCAGCGAGGATATCGGCGCCATCTTCATCACCACCGAGGCTGCGCAGGGGATCTCCTTCGACGCCATGAAACAGCACCAGCTCGCCCTCAATCAGATCGCGCTCGAGGACCCGAACGTGGAAGGCTTCATGTCGAGCATCGGTGCCGGCGGTTCGAGCGTCTCCGGCAATCAGGGCCGTCTCTTCCTGCGGCTCAAGCCGCGCTCGGAGAGGAAGCTCCACGTGGACAAGATCATCCAGGAGCTGCGGCCGCGGCTGGCGCAGGTGCCGGGCATCCAGGCCTTTCCGCAGAACCCGCCGCCGATCCGCGTCGGAGGTACGCTGACCAAGAGCCTCTACCAGCTGACGCTCCAGAGCCCGGACACGAACGAGCTCTATGAATATGCCCCCAGGCTCGAAGCAAAACTGCGCGAGCTGCCGATGCTCCAGGACGTCACCAGCGACCTCCAGATAAAGAACCCCCAGGTGAACGTGGAGATCGACCGTGACAAGGCTTCTGCGCTCGGCATCACCGCCGACCAGGTCGAGAGCGGTCTGTCTATGGCCTACAGCTTCGTCCAGGTGTCGACGATCTACGCACCGAACAACCAGTATCAGGTGATCATGCAGGTAGAGGACGAGTTCCAGCGCGACCCCGCCGAGCTCTCGCTGCTCTATATCCGGTCGCTTTCCAGCGGCCAGTTGGTGCCGCTCCGGAGCGTGTCCAAGCTTTCCCAGAACGTGGGGCCGCTGTCCGTGAATCACCTCGGCCAGCTGCCCGCGGTCAACATTTCCTTCAATACGAAGCCTGATGTGTCGCTCGGGACGGCGATCGACGCGGTGAACAAGACCGCTCGGCAAACGCTGCCAGCCTCGATCACGACGAGCTTCCAGGGAACGGCCCAGGCCTTCCAATCGTCGATGCAGGGGCTGGGCCTTCTCCTGATCGCGGCGACCCTCGTCATCTACATCGTGCTGGGCATCCTGTACGAAAGCTTCATTCATCCGCTCACGATCCTGTCGGCCCTGCCCTTCGCGGGGTTCGGCGCTCTCGTTACGCTGCTGCTCGCCGGGTCTGACCTGAACGTCTACGCTTTCGTCGGTATCATCCTTCTCGTGGGCCTCGTCAAGAAGAACGGCATCATGATGATCGATTTCGCTCTCGAGGCCCAGCGCCAGCAGGAGATGGATCCAGAAGATGCGATCTATAAGGCCTGCGTCATCCGGTTCCGGCCGATCATGATGACCACGATGGCCGCTCTCCTGGGCACGCTACCCATCGCGCTCGGCTTCGGCGCAGGGGCGGAATCGAGGCGGCCGCTTGGTCTTGCCGTCGTGGGAGGCCTGCTGTTCTCGCAGACGCTGACGCTCTACGTGACACCGGTCGTCTTCCTTTATATGGACCGCTTCCAGCGCTGGGTGACGTCCAAGGGCTGGTTTCACCGTGGAACGACGCATGTCGTCGGAACGGCATCGGCGGACCGGGCACGGCAGCGGGAGCGCGAAGAGATCATGCGGTAACAAGCGGTTTTTTTGTCGCGCGGAAGCCCCGTAATCAGCTAAGAACGACCATCTTTTTCCTGTATCGCGTGTCAGAAGCTTTGCACGTGCGCTTCCCCAAACAGGACCATGAGGACGATGCGATCACTTCTTTTGGAGAAAACACCTATGAGAGGACGAGTCCACCCGGTCGCTGCGGCCGCGGTCCTTATTACCATGCTCACTGCCGGCTGTGGGGACAGCCAGGTGGACTACCGCACGGAGCCGATCAAACGGGGCGATATCCAGCAGACGGTCACGGCGACCGGCACGGTGAATCCTGTCACTACCGTGCAGGTCGGCACGCAGGTGTCGGGAACGATCAAGACGCTGTACGTTGATTTCAATTCGCGGGTGAAGAAAGGCCAGCTGATCGCCCAGATCGATCCGACGCTCTTCGAGACGCAGCTGGCGCAGGCGCAGGCCAACGCCGATCATGCCGAGGCTGCGCTCCGCGATGCCGACCGGACCCTGAACCAGAACCGGGCGCTCTATGCGAAGAACCTGGTCGCGAAGAACGATTACGACGCCTCGGTGACCGGCTATGACGGCGCCAAGGCGCAGCTCTCACAGGCGAAGGCGGCGCTGCAGTCGGCGGCCACGAACCTGAGCTACACGAAGATCTACTCTCCCGTGGACGGCATCGTGATCTCCCGGAACGTTGATATCGGGCAGACCGTTGCCGCGAGCTTCCAGACTCCGACGCTCTTCACCATCGCGCAGGACCTCACGAAGATGCAGATCGACACGAACGTGGCCGAGTC
>JBAIYC010000110.1:0-10761 GCA_037916085.1 Nitrospirota bacterium
GCTGCCCCTGAGGTTGATCACGCCCCGCATGAAGTCCGGCGTCCGGGGGACCTTGGTCGCCGCGGTGAAGTCCAGCACCTCGCGCACCTTCCCGATGTCCAGGGCATAGACCTCGTCGCCCAGCTTGAAGGTCAGGTATTGCGTTGTTTCGGTCATGTTCGCTGCGGCCATGGCAGCCTCCTGGTAGGATCCGTGGGCGGCAGGAGGACAGGACCCGTCTTGTCCCATGCTCAATGCCCCTCACGGAATCTAGAACGTCTCGAACTCAGAGTCCCGCGCATCACTCTTCGTGCGAGCGGACCTGCCGAGGTCAAGCCTCACGCCCTTGCCCGCTGCCGCCTTCTCCCTCCCGGACTGCACATGGGCGATCTTCGCCTTGTGCACTGGCAGCGCCTTCTTCTGCGTCTCCGGGAGGCTCCCGCGGTCCGTGCGGTCCGCGCTGCTCACCTTGAAGAAGGAGATGGTGTTCTGGAGCTGATCGGCCTGGGAGGCCAGCTCCTCGGCCGTTGACGCCATCTCCTCGGCGGCGCCCGCGTTCTGCTGCACCCCCTGGTTCAACTGCTGGATCGCGCCGTTGATCTGGTCTGCACCGCTCGCCTGCTCCTTGGAAGACGCGCTGATCTCCTGGACAAGCTCGGCCGTCTTCTGGATGTCCGGCACCAGCTTGGCCAGCATCGCGCCTGCCTGCTCGGCGACCTCCACGCTCGACGACGACAGCCCGCTGATCTCCACCGCCGCTGTCTGGCTTCTCTCCGCGAGCTTCCGCACCTCGGCGGCAACCACTGCGAAGCCCTTGCCGTGCTCGCCCGCCCGGGCGGCCTCGATGGCCGCGTTCAGGGCCAGGAGGTTCGTCTGGCGGGCTATCTCCCCGATGATCGAGATCTTCTCGGCGATCTGCTTCATGGCGACAACCGCCGCGGTCACGGCATCTCCGCTCTCCTGGGCGTCGGCAGCCGATTTCAATGCGATCTTTTCGGTCTGCATGGCGTTGTCGGCATTCTGCTTGATCGTCGCGTTCATCTCCTCCACGGACGACGAGGCCTCCTCGGTCGACGCCGCCTGCTCGGTCGTCCCCTGGGACATCTGCTGGGCGCCGGAGGAAAGCTGCGCGCTTCCCGATGCCACGTTGTCCGCCGCAGCCTTCACGTCGGCGACCATATTCCGGAGCTTGTCGGCCATCACCTTCATGGCGCCAAGCATCTGGCCCGCCTCGTCGCCGCTCCTCACCTCGATCTCCACCTGCAGGTCGCCCTGGGACAGCCGGTTCGAGACCGCCACGGCCTCGCCGATCGGCGTCGTGATGGTCCGGGTCACGAACGTGCTCACCCCGACGCTCAGGACCACGGCCACCAGGACGAGCATGCCCAGGACGGCCGCCATCCTTCCGCTATGGGCCTCCATCGCCTTCTCGGCCTCCCCGAGGCGCTTGTTCGCGGCATCATCCACCGCCTCGGCGTTCTTCTCCATCTTGTGGATCGAATCCCTGTACTCGTCGACCGCAGCATTGGCGGCCTGGGGCGTGGTTATCTGTTTGCTCCCCATGAGGCCGGCGACCTTCCTGATGCCGCCCTCGTAGACTTGGTATTCGGCCCTCAGCTGGCGCAGCAGGTCCCTGTCCGCCGGGATGGTGACGAGCCTGTCCAGTTCGGCAAGGTCATTCTTCAGATGCTCGCTCGTCGACTCCCACTGTTTCAGGTAGTCCGCTTCCTTGTCCCGTGTGCCGACGTTCAGGAACAGGTCCTTTTCATACCGCCTGAGCTCGTTGATGTCCCCCACCATGCTGGTTGCCACCTCGGAGATCAGCGCGTCACCGTGCAGCACGGATGCGGTCTTGTCCGTCACTGATCGGATCCCCCAATATCCTGCGCCTCCGATGGCGATCACGGTCAGCAGGACGACCCCGAACCCCAGTCCGAGCCGCGCCCCGATCTTCATGTCCTTGAGCATGCTTCTTTCCTCCGTGCGAAAAAGTTTGCGGCCGGTGGCCGTCGTCCATGGGCCCCCGCTTTTCGTCTGCGGATTGCCCCCGGCCCGGGTGCGGCAGCCGTCCTAAGCCCTCGCCCCTTCCCGCTCCACGCCCTGCACCAGCTTCGGCACGTCGAGGATCAGGGCCACGCTCCCGTCGCCCAGGATGGTCGCGCCGGAGATCCCGTCAACATGCCGGTACATCCTTCCGAGGTTCTTGATCACCGTCTGGTGGCCCCCCACGATGTGGTCGACCACGAACCCGACGCGCATGTTCTCCACCCTGGTGATCACGACCTGTTCGATGGCAAGCCGTTCGCCGCCGACCGCGAAGCGCTCGCGCAGCCGGATGTAGGGAACGAGCTCGCCCCGCACGTTCAGGAGCGTCCTGCCGCTCGACGAGACGGACGCGGTCTCCGTCAGCTCCACGCACTCGTCCACCAGCGACATGGGAATGACGAAATGCACCTCCCCGATACGGGTCAGGAACCCGTCGATGATCGCCAGCGTCAGCGGCAGCGCCAGAGTGATGGTCGTGCCCCTGCCTCGAACGCTCTGAAGCTCGATGGTCCCGCGCAGGGCATCGATGGCCTGCTTCACGACATCCATGCCGACCCCGCGGCCCGACACGTCGGTCACCTGCGCTGCCGTGGAGAACCCCGGAAGCAGGACGAGCGAATAGAGGTCGCTTTCGCCGAGCTGGGCGTCAGCCGCGATGAGGCCTTTTTCGACCGCTTTCCGGCGTATGGCGTCCGCGTCCATCCCCGCGCCGTCGTCCTGAATCCGAATGAGCACGAAGGCGCCCGAATGCTCCGCCGTCAGCCGTATCGTGCCGTGGCCCGGCTTTCCCGCGGCCACGCGGGCGTCCGGCATCTCGATCCCATGGTCGATGCAGTTGCGCACAAGGTGCACCATGGGGTCATGGATCTTTTCGATCACGGTCTTGTCCAGTTCCGTTTCGCTCCCTTCCATCACGAGCTCCACGGACTTCCCGAGGGTCTTGGACAGATCGCGGACGACGCGCTTGAACTTGTTGAAGATGGTCCCGATCGGGACCATGCGGATGCTCATGCTGTTGTCCCGGAGTTCGGCGGTCAGACGCTCGACCTCTTCGGCGATGGACAGCAGGACCGCTCCGCTCCCGCTCGCGGCGATCTGGGTCAGACGCGCCTGGACCGTGACGAGTTCGCCCACGAGGTCGACGAGTTTGTCGAGCTTCTGCGACTGCACGCGGATGCTCGACACCTCTTCCACTTTCTGCCGTTCCCTCCGCAGATCGCGGACGTGCTGCTGTTCCGTCAGCGCCGATTCGATGCGGTCGGTGGGGACCACGCCCCTGTCGACAAGGATCTCGCCGAACCGTTTTTGCTCCGAGGCGGTGATCTGGGTGTCCGCCGGGGAGAGGTCACCGCGCTCCACGAGGATCTCGCCAAGCCGCTTGTACTCCTCTTCGCCGGCAAGCACACCGTCGATGTCGATCGGCTGGATGGTCACTTCGCTGCTGTCCTGGACGAAAATGAAGACGTCCTTGATCGCGTCCAGACCCCGGTCGGTCGTGAGGATCACGTCCCAGTAGACGTAGCAGAGCTCGGCGTTGTACTCGGAAAGGGCAGGAATGTCGTCTAGCTGTGCGACGACCTCGCACTTGCCCAGGTCCCGCAGCTCGCCCAGGAGGTTCAGGGGATCGGTCCCTGTCAGGAAGAGGTTCCGCGTCGGGCGGAACCGGATGCGGAAGGTCTCGGGCGCGGGCATTTCCACAGGCGGAGCGGGAGCCGCAGGCTTCTTGGACTTCGCTATGAAACCTGCGGGAACCAGCTTTCTGACCTGTGCAATGATCTGCTCGGTCACCTCGGGGTCGGCGGCCTTGTTCCGATAGAACTCGTCGAAGAGGGCGACGATCTGATCGCGCGCCGCAAGGGTCAGATTGATCACCTCGCTGGTGGCGGCGGCCTGGTCATTGCGTATGGCGTCGTAGAGCGTTTCGACCTCGTGGGCGAAATGGGCGATCGAATCGAACCCGCATGCGCCGCCGGAGCCCTTGATGGTGTGGAGCGCGCGGAACACCCGGCCGATGACGTCCTTGTCCCGCGGCGCTTCCTCGAGGGCGAGCAGGGCGTTCTCCAGTTCGCCGACGAGCTCGTAGGCCTCGCTCTTGAACATGTCCCGCAGGACGTTCAGATCGAATGTCTCGTTCATGTCCATATCGCTCATGATTTCTCTCCAGGTCCGGGGATCTCAGGCCGCAAGCCAGATGCAGGACTTCCGCGTCGTTCCCTGGCCGACGGTCTGGCGCAGGAATCCCGCCGCGAGCAGCAGGGACGCGAGGGGCTCCTGCGCCTCTCCGCGAACGGAGATCTCCTTGCCGAGGGAAGCGGCGGTCCTGTGGGCCGCGCAGATGGACTGCAGGAAGGTCACGTCCGCAGCCGTGACCTGGTCGGCAACGATCTCGATCGCCGCGCCGCTGGATAGAGCGTCGCGAAGCGCCGAGGCAACAGCCTCTGCGTGCAGGACCGTCACGTCCCCGCTGAATGTCAGGACTTCCCGTCCCTCTCGTGTCTCTCTCCGAATGTCGGCCATGACGCTCTCCTATTTCAGGAACTTTCGTACGATCTCCAGGAGCCTCTCCGGGGCGAAGGGCTTCACGATCCAGCCGCTCGCTCCTGCGGCCCGCCCCTCCTGCTTCTTCGCCTCCAGGGCCTCCGTCGTCAGCATGATGATCGGCGTGAACTTGTACTCCGCCATGCCGCGAAGCTGGCGGATGAGCGTGATGCCGTCCATTTCGGGCATGTTCAGGTCGGTGATGACCATGTCGACCTTGCTTCCGGCCAGCTTGGCGAGGGCGTCCCTGCCGTTCTCCGCAACGACGATATCGTAGCCGGCATCCTTCACCGTGAACGAGACCAGCTGGCGCATGGACGCCGAATCATCGACGATCAGGAATTTCTTGGCCATAGGATTTCTCCGCCCCCCGGCGCGGCAGCATCCCGGCCGGGCATCTTGCAGGCCGTCAGCTGTGCTGCCCCGTCCGCAGTGCTCGTGCCTTGGAGCCGCGTTCGCACGATCTCAGGCTCCGGCTGTGTCTGTCGAAGCCGGTCGATCACGCTTTCGATGTGCTGCTTGGTAATGTCTTTAAACTGGAGCGATACGATGATACTCTGGGCGTCCCGCGACAGCGCCGCGGCTTCTTCGGTCGATAAGTTCCGCCATCGCTGCGGGTGCGAGGAACAGCGATGGGCCTTCTTCATGCGTCGTGCGGCGCGATCCTTCGTTTCCGGGAGGACAAGGGACATGCGTCCGGCTCTGCCGATCGATGCCCGGTCGCTTATGACGAATCCGGGAAGGTATGCAACGCCCGCTATTATAGCTCCCCTCGCATCTCGATGCGAGCATTTCAGCAACCGGCTCTATACAATAGCAAGAACTATTGTTTCTGTCAATAAAATCTGTGGTTATCCGGCGCCCTGTGAGGGGTGCGCACTCTCAGCGGTCATCGATGGCCTCGTGTCCTGCAAAAGGCTTACGATCATGACGACTCTCACTCTGGCGCGTGGCAGGCGCTTATCGAGGAGGTGGATGGGCAGGATTATGTGCAGATGAGAGGGGGCAGGGCCGCCGAGGGTCGATAGGACAGCGCAGGCAGCCCGCTCGCATCGCTTCGTGCAGCTATGGGAGCGTCATTCTCCTAGGCCGGGGACCAGGCCGAAAGAACGATGACCGGCCAGAGCAGCTGACCGGGCTCTTCAAGGAGGATTGCCGCAGCCTTGGTGAGTTCGGAGGGAGTTGTTCCGCCGGAGGGGAGCATGACGAGTGATGCATTGAACTCGTCGGCTGCCTTCAGGATTTCTTCATCGGGATATCCGCTCCGGATGACCTCTGATGCACTAAGACCTTTTTCGGCGAGCGCCTCCCGGAGCGAGCGCACTTCTGCGGTCGTTGAAGCTGTGATCTTTGCCAGCTCTGTCTTCTCTTCCTTGCTGTAAAGATGCACGGGAACGAGCCCCAGGAGAACGATCTTCGATCCGCTTGCGGCAGCTTCTTGCGCGATCGCTGTCACTGCTGACGTAAGCGCGCCCGAGCTGTCAACAGGAACGAGGATTGTCCCGGGGATGACAAAAACGGGCCGCGGGGAACGGGCCGCGACAGAACGATAGCGCGGAGGCACCGCCACGAGGTCGGGACCGTCCACGGCTATCTGCCCGGCGATGACCTCTGCCGCCTGGCCATCCCTTGCAATGAACCGGGCCTGCGAAATGCCGTTCTCCGCCACCAAGCGCTTTGCTTCGTCGAGCTGGTGCTCCGCTTCGCGCCGCGCCATTTGTTCGGCTCCCGGACCCGCGTCATAATCAACAAAGAGAGCCCTGTCGAAGACCTGCAGAACAGTGAGCTCACCGCCCTCTTTTTGAACCTTCTTAATGCCGTAGAGCAGGGCTTTCTTGGCATTGAGGGTCCCGTCATATGCGACCAGTATCTTCATGAAATATTCCCCTCTCTTGCTTCGGAAAAAACCTGGGTTTCCAGGCTCTTCGCAACATGCATGCACAAATTGCAGGTTAATGTATTGTTTTTATTTTATATCCTGCGTAGTGGCCATCTGTCAGCGAAAAAAGCCGCATCATAGAAATGCACTATATAAGCAATAATCTAGTCTTATTCGTATGTTATATTGCGGCACGGCGCTTGCTTTCTATATGACGAGAATATTCACTATCAAGATCTTGAGGTGCAGAATGGAAACCGATATTCTCGTCGTCCCGAGAAACCTGATCGCCCTGGGAGTTGTCCTATCGGCCGCTTTCACCCAGCCCGAGATTCGCTTTGCCTCTGTCCGCCCCTTCTTGTCCCTCTGGCTCCGCCTGAAGCTCTTCCAGGCATCGATCACTGCCCGGCTGCGGGGCCCCCGCAAGCAGCGTTTCTGGGAGATCGATATGACCAAGTTCGAACCCTGAGCGCCGCGTCCTAGACCAGCTTTGAAACCTCGTACAATATATAGCTCAATAGCGCCATCGGTCCGAAGGTGACGACGTTCGATGCCGTAACCCGTATCAGGATCCGATAGACATCCGGCCGTCCCAGTGCTGCCGGTAGAAGCAGCGAAACCGCAAAGACCATCTGCAGAAGCATGTAGTGCGCGGACTGTTGAAAGAGATGTTCCAGTTCCATATCGATCCGACCCCGCTCAAAAGAATGATCCGCCGCATGGGCGGACGAACAACGACTCCCGGCCGGTCCCGCTGTTCCTCGAAGGGGCCGGCCAGGAGGATCACATGCTTCTGGACGTGACCGACATCGCGGTCACGTTCATTGCCGCTGCTTCGGCGGCAAGCTCGGATTCACCGAGGGTCTTCCGGTATTTAGCAATGATACCGGCGTATTTCGGAGGGCAAAGAAGCACATCGACCTTCTCATCTCGGGCAAAGCTGACCACAACCTCCTCGGGATTCCCGTCGGTGCTGAAGAGGCTCGCCCGCACTCCAGCGCCTTTCTCGCGGATGATCGTCTTTGCCTCATCGATGAACCTGGCTGACTCGGCTCGTGCCTCGACCATTGCGGCCGGAGTTGCATCATAGTCCCAAAACAGTGGGCTATTGAACACATAGAGCGCAACGACCTCGCCGCCCTTCTCTTTGGCCTTGCCGATCCCGTAGGTCAGAGCTTCCTTCGACTGCAGCGTCCCATCATAAGCCACCATGATCTTCATTTCATTTTCCTCCTTAGAATTTATCTCTTCTATAATTGCTTTCTTGCCTGCTCATGTAGCAGGACGCGTGCCAGAATAATCTGTGCGGATTATCCGGCAGTTAGCGGCAGGGTGCAGTTTTCTTACTGCGGAAGGACATGCAAGGAGTTACTGCGGAAAAGTTTTTTTGAGGGTTCTGCTTCAGCAAAAACGGTGCAGGGAGGCGATCATTGTATCGTCGATACTGTCGAGAGATCGATGCCGAGGATGCGAATCTTCTGCTGAAGGTTCTGGCGGTGGATGTGGAGGAGCCGGGCGGCCTCGGAGATATTCCCGCCGGACTCAATGAGCGCGGCCATGATGATGCTTCGCTCGAACTGGTACTTGGCGTCCCGCAGTGGCATGAGCGGGATCTTCTGGGCTTCGTCGGACAATTTCCTCTCCTCCAGGATGTACTTCGGCAGGTCATCCCGCTGGATGTTCGGGCCCGCAGAGAAAGCAATCGCATACTCCACGGCGTTCTCGAGCTCCCGCACATTGCCGGGAAAATGGTAGTTCATGAGCGCCTGCATGGCGTCCTTCGAGACGCCCCTGATGTCCTTGTCGGGGACCGCTCCTTTGTGCTTTTCCAGGAAGTGGTTGACCAGGAGCGGGATGTCCTCGATGCGACGCCGGAGCGGCGGCAGCTCGATGGGGATGACGTTCAGGCGATAATAGAGGTCTTCGCGGAAGCTCTTCTCGGCGATGGAGCGCTTGAGGTCGCGGTTCGTTGCGGCGATGACGCGCACATTGACGCGCCGCGGTTGAACGTCGCCCACGCGCTGGAACTCGCCTTCCTGCAGGACCCGGAGAAGACGGACCTGGAGCGGCGGCGTCAGTTCGCCGATCTCGTCAAGGAACAGCGTCCCCCGGTCTGCTTCCTCCACGAGCCCCTTCTTGTCGGCCACGGCGCCGGTGAACGAGCCCTTCACGTGGCCGAAGAGTTCCGATTCGATGAGCCCTGCGGGAATGGCCCCGCAGTTCACGGTCACGAACTTCCTCCGCGCGCGCACGCTGTTCGAGTGGATTGCCCGGGCCGCCAGCTCCTTGCCCGTGCCGCTCTCCCCCGTCACGAGGACGCTGGAGTCGCTCGCCGCGGCGTGGCGCATCACGCGAAAGATCTCGCGGATCTCCGGGCTGCTGCCGATGATGCTCTGGAACGAGTAGCGCGCCTCGATCTGGCTCCGGAGCGCAAGGTTCTCCCGCTCCAGCCGCTTCTTCTCCAGGGCCCGCCGCACCGGCAGCCGCACTTCATCCGGCGTGAACGGTTTGGGAATGTAGTCGTAGACGCCTTTCTTCACGGCCTCGACGGCCGAAGGAATGGTGCCGAAGGCGGTAACGATGATGAACACGCTGTCCGACTCGATCTCGCGGACCTTGTCGTAGAACTGCAGACCGTCCATGACGGGCATCTTGAGGTCCGACACGATGAGGTCGTAGCCGTTCTTCCGCACGAGATCGACGGCATCGGGACTGCTCGTCGTCACGGTCACGTCCAGCCCCTCGATCTCCAGGATTGCCCTGACAGCCTCGCACACGCTTTCTTCGTCGTCGACAACGAGGGCCCTGATCTTATCCATAGACCGGCAGCCTGACGGTAAAGACCGTCCCCTTTCCCACCGTGCTTTCCACGGCGATGTCGCCGCCGTGTTTCTTTATGATACCATAACTCACCGCAAGTCCCAACCCCGTCCCCCGGGATGCGTCCTTGGTCGTGAAAAAGGGATCGAAGATCTTGTGCAGATGCTCTTCGGGAATGCCTTTCCCCGTGTCGGAAAAGAGAACCTCCACGTTCTTGCCGTTCAGGCGGGTGGTGACGCCGATCTTCCCCGGAGGCGTTACCGCGTGGATGGCGTTCAGCAGGATGTTGAGCACCACCTGGCCGAACTGCGCCGGGTCGGCATAGACCTCGGGCAGCCCGTCGGCAAGCTGCAGGGACAGCTCCATGTTCTTGAAGGCCTCCTGCGCCACAAGGGATTCGGCGATCTCGGTGACGGGCTGGTTGATGTTGATCTTCACCGGCTTGATGACGCTTTCGCGGCCGAAGTTCAGGAGCTGGCGGACGATAGTGCGGGCGCGGTCCGTTTCCTTGACCATGAGCCTGAGCCTGCCGTAGCGAGGGTCGTCCGGCGGACATTGTTCCAGCATGAGGTTCGAAAAGGTCAGGACCGACGTGAGGGGATTGTTGATCTCGTGGGCGATGCCGGCGGCGAGCTTGCCGATGGAGGCCAGCTTCTCCGCCTCAACGAGCTGCGCCTGCTTTTCCTGGAGCTGCTTGATGATATCGTCCAGGGCGGTCATGGCGTGGTCAAGCTTTGCCTCCATCGCGTTGAATGACTCGGCCAGAAGCGAGATCTCGTCACGGCCCTTCACTTGGAGCGCTTCGCCGAAGTCCCCGCGGGCGATCTTCTTCGTGACGCGCTCCAGGTCCCGGATGGGCGTCACGATGCTCTTGGCGAGCTTGATGTTGACGATCGTGCCGAAGACGACGATCATGCCCAGGGTCGCTGCGAGCAGGAGCGAGGAGTAGCGCAGGATGCGGGCGATGTCGCTGCGCTCGGCCTTGGCGTTCTCCTCGACATAGACCTGGGTCTCCCGGGCAATGGTGCGAAGCTGCTCCTCGGTCTCCTTCTCCTCGCGCCGCAGTGCGCGGAGGTACTCGCCGGTCCCGCGCGGCCCGCTCCGGACCCGCTCGAGCTCGCCGCGGAGCTGGCCGAGCCTGGCGATGCGATATTCGTAGTCGGCGAGGGACAGCAGCATGCGCTCCAGATGCTCTTCGCCGATGTTCCGCGACACCTCGGTCCGGATCTTGCCGATGCTTTCTTTCAGGAGGGCGAGATACTTCCCGATCTCTTGGAGACTTGCCGGATCTCCGTAGAGAAGGTAGTTCTTCTCGTAGCGGCGTGCTTCCAGCAGCGTGTTCGTGACGTCGTCGGAGATCTCGAGGTGCGCAAGATGCGTGCGGATCGTGTTCAGGTCCTTGTAAGCGAGCACGCCGGCAGTGACCGCGAAGAAGAGGTAGAGGCCGAAGCCCACGAAGAGTTTTTCGCGTATCTTCATACTGTGCGGCAATTATATCG
>JBAIYC010000111.1:0-6076 GCA_037916085.1 Nitrospirota bacterium
TCCGGGAGAACTACGGCGTCAAGGTGACGTTCTGGCTCATGCTGTCCCTGTTTATCACCGACCTGGGGAACACGGCGGCAGAGTTCGCCGGATGGGCGGCAAGCAATGAGATGTTCGGCGTCAACAAATACGTGGCGGTCCCGATCGCGGCGTTCGTGGTCTGGCTGCTCGTCGTGAAAGGGAGCTACCGGATCGTGGAGATCATCTTCCTCGTCATCTGCACGGTCTATTTCGTCTACATCCCGGCGGCGGTCATGGCACGGCCCGAGTGGGGAGACGTTGCGCTGCAGACGATCAAACCATCCTTCCAGTTCTCGACCGGTAGCCTGGTCATGCTGATCGGCGTCGTCGGGACGACCATTGCGCCGTGGATGCAGTTCTACATCCAGTCGTCCATCGTCGAGAAGGGGATCAAGAGGGAGCAGTACTGGGCGTCACGCATCGATGTCATCGTGGGCTGCTTCCTCACCGACATCGTGGCGTTCTTCATCATCGTGGCGTGCGGAGCGACGCTCTTCAAGGCGGGCGTGCATATCGACAGCGCGGAGGCAGCAGCGAGGTCCCTAGCGCCGCTTGCAGGAAAGTACGCGTCCTATCTCTTCGCGATCGGCCTTGCCAACGCCTCGCTGTTCTCGGCGTGCATCCTGCCGCTGGCGACGGCCTACTATATCTGCGAGGGCATGGGCTGGGAGGCGGGTGTCAACAAGAGCTTCAAGGACGCTCCCCAGTTCATGTGGCTCTATACGGTGCTGATCGCTATCGGCGCCCTGATCGTGCTCATCCCGAACGCGCCGCTCATGGCGATCATGTGGATGTCCCAGGTGATCAACGGGGTAATGCTGCCCTTTGTCCTGGTCTTCATGCTCCAGCTGATCAACCGCAAGGACCTCATGGAGGACGCGACCAATTCCCGGACCTTCAATGTCATCGCATGGGTCACCGCGGTCGTCATGATCATCCTGACGCTCTTGTTCGTGGTGTCCATGTTCCTGTGAGGCAGGACACACCGCCCCGACCAATCAGGCCTCGTAGGGTATCGGGTCGGGAACACCCGCGTCGCGAAACCCTTTCAGCCGCAAGAGACAGCTCTCGCACCTGCCACAGGCCTTCTCGCTTCTCTGGTAACAGCTCCACGTGATGCCGAGGGGTGCTCCCAGCTCCACGCCTTTTTTCACGATCTCACCCTTCTTCATGTGGATGAGCGGAGTGACGATGTCGATCCGCGTGTCCGGCTTCGTTCCCATCTCGATCGCCTTGTTGAAGGCCCGGTAGAACGTTTCCCGGCAGTCGGGATAGCCCGAGCTGTCCTCTTCCACCGCGCCGATATAGATCTTCCGGGCACCGATCACCTCGGCCCAGGAGGTGGCGATGGAAAGAAGATGGGCGTTACGGAAGGGCACGTAAGTGACGGGGATCCGTGGCGCGGGGACAGAAGGGCGTGAAGCTGCCGGCTCGGGAACGGCGATGCGTGAGTCGGTCAGGGCGGAACCGCCGATGACCTTGAGATGTTCGATGCTGACGACAAGTCGTTTCTGCACGCCGTAATGATCGGCGATCTCTTCGAAGGCGCGAAGTTCTCGCTCCTCAGTCCTCTGACCGTAGTTGACGTGGAGAAGCGCCAGGTCATGGTCCTGTGCCGCCAGTGCCACGGTGACGCAGCTGTCCATGCCGCCGCTTACCAGCACTACTGCGAGTTCTCGTTTCATGTGGCCACTGTACCAGCTGCGGTCAGAAAATTCCAGAGGGAAATCGTGAAGAGACGGTCTTTATGGGCAAGGGCGGATTCTTGCTCGACTACCCCACCCGGCCTCCCCTTGGCAAGGAGAGGTGATGAGGGCGCGGTTCAAACCCGCTTGGGGATATGCAAGAGGACCAAGCCCGTGAGAAGAATAAAAAGCCCCGGCAGTACACTGCCGGGGCGGGCGGAGGTCAAACGGCGGAGCGGGGACGTCAGTGTGCCCCGTGGATCAGCATGGGAAGGCATCGGGTGCAGACGATCTTCTCCTTTCCCTCGTTATAGCAGGGAATGTAGGTCTTCTCCTTGTCGGTCGAGCCGCAGACGAAGCACTTGATCTCTTTCGAAGCCATGACTAACCCTCCAGTTTGTTGATCTCGTCGACGATCTTGTCGGGATCGATATTGTGCATCATTGCCCCGAAGGAGAGGGACTCCATGTTGATGCCCGGGCAGGTGAAGCACCCGTTGCCGAAATATTTCTCGATGACGGCGCGTCCGCCGGGAACGTTCTTGATCACATCCCCGATGATGGTGTCCTTGGTCACTTTCTTTTTCTCTGCGATCATGGCAGCCTCCTTGTCGTTCATGCTAAGCACAGTATACTCCATTTCGCGCACAGTGGTATGACACAAATCATACGGGGCCATTCCGATCTGCCACGATCGCTATGATACCGGTCATAGCATCCCGACCGGTCCTTTGCTATACTGCCAGTACGATCAAGACAACAGGAGGTTTCATATGGACAGGTTCGCACGGTGGTTCATTATCATGAGCATATTCTATTTCGTTGTGGCCGCAGTGCTCGGCATCGTCATGCTGTACAGCGGGAGGGTCATGCCGCTCAAGTTCGTTCATTCCCATCTCAACCTGCTCGGCTGGGTCTCGATGATGATCTACGGGGTCGGATATCACATCCTGCCGCGCTTCATGGGGAGGCCTCTGTACAGCCGGGTGATCGGGGATGTGCAGTTCTGGACGGCGAATGTGGGATTGATTATGATGCTGCTGTTCTATACCCTCGATAGGTACAGCCCATCGCGCGGATACGTGTCACTGTCGGTGGCAGGAGGGGTACTGGAACTGGTATCGATCGTTCTCTTCTTCTACAACATGCTGAAGACGCTGCTTCCGGCAGTTCCGCAGCCGCACTGATACCGCGGCGTACCTCGGGAACCGCCCGCAGAATCAGGAAGAAAAGGCCGCGAGTCCGGCCTTGTTCCTGATCACGAACTTGCCGGCGCTTTCGCCGACGAGCCCCTGTTTCTTGAACTTGCTGAAGGTTCGGATGGAGGTCTCGACCGTGGTGCCCACCATGTCGGCAACATCCTGCTTGGTGAGGCGCATGTCGATCAGGATGCCGTCCTTGTTCGAGACGCCGACCTTTCGCGAGAGCTTGAGCAGAAGAGCGGCGATCCGGGCCTCGACCCGCTCCAGCGCGATGTTCTTGAGGGAATCGTAGGAGCTCTTCATGCGGTCGCCGAGCTGAAGGGCGATGAAATACATGAGGTTGGGGAAACGGTCCACGAGGCGCATGAGGTTCTTGCGCGAGATGCGCAGGACTTCGCTGTCCTCCATGGCGACGGCGTTGGCGGGATAGGGGAACCCCCTGATGACGGCAACACCGCCGAAGATGTCGGTAGGCGAGATGACCTCGAGGATGATCTCCTTGCCGTCGTTGGAGAGCTTTGTGATCTTGATCTTGCCCGACAGGACCAGGTAGAACCACTCGGGCGGCTCTCCCTCGGAGAAGATGGTCTCTTTCTTCTTGAACTTCGTCGTCGCGAGATAGGGCTCAAGCTCCTTCAGGTCCGTGTCGGAGAGGCCCTTGAAGAGCGACAGCTCTTTGAGTCGTTTCATGGGCCGTAGCATAGCCGAAAATCCATTTGCCTGTCCAGCAAAAAATGCGTTTTCTCGCCTTTTCACTGTTGACTTTTCACCGACCATAACTTACTATTTGCGCTATGTACGAGCTCATGGTGGAGTCAAAGTTCGCCGCGGCACACCAGCTGCGGGGCTATCAGGGCAAATGCGAGAAGCTCCACGGCCATAACTGGCGGGTCACGGTCGCCGTGACTGCCGAGCGGCTCGACGAGCAGGGCCTCGCCATCGATTTCCACGACATGAAGAAGTACCTGCGCGAAGTCCTGGACCAGCTCGAACATACCTTCCTGAACGAGATCTTTCCCTTCACACAGATCAATCCGTCGTCGGAAAACCTCGCCAAGTGGATCTATGACAGTATGGCGAAGAAGGTCAACGACGGGAATGTCGAGGTCGCCAGCGTCACGGTCTGGGAATCCGACACGGCCTCGGCAAGCTTCTTCGAGTAACGTCACACTCTCGATGTCATTGATACCAGCATGAACGACCGGACCGCTCAACAGATCATGGACATCGCCTCGCTCCGCAAGGCCGACGCGACCGAAGTCTATCTTCGCGCTTCCTCGGCGACGTCCATCGAGGTGAAGGAGCAGAAGGTCGATGCCTTCGAACGCGCGCGCGATGTCGGCGCCGGCATCCGTCTTCTCATGGGCCAGCGGGCCGGCTTCGCCTATTCGACGGACCTGTCCGAGATCGGCCTGCGGAAGCTTGTTGACGCTGCAATCGACAACGCCGGGAGCGCCGAGCCCGATCCCTTTGCGGTCATTCCCGACCGGCCCGCGGCTCCTTACGCCTCTGTTGCCCTGTATGACCCGGCCATCGCGTCCGTATCGCAGCAGGAAAAGATCGACCGCGTCATGGCCATGGAGCGCGAGGCCTTGGCCGTCGATCCCCGGGTGAAGAGGATCCGGAAGGCCTCGGCGACCTTCGGCGAGGCGGAGACCGTCATCGTGAACAGCAGGGGGGCGTCTGTCTCTTACTACGGCACTGCCGTATCAGCGAGCATCGAGGTGGTGGCCGAGGAGAAGGGCGAGGCGCAGGCAGGCTGGGAACATGACGTGAAGCGGTTCTACGGCAAGATCGATATCGAAGGGGTGGGACGGCGTGCAGCCCGGAAGGCCCTTGACCTGCTCGGAGCCTGTCCGCTCGAATCGGTCAAGGCGCCGGTCATCCTCGAAGCGAGCGTTGCCGAGGAGTTCCTTTCCCTCCTGGCGGGCGGCTTCTCGGCTGAGAACGTGCAGAAGAAGAAGTCGCTTTTCATAGGGAAGCTCGAGACCGCCGTCGCATCGCCGCTTGTGACCATCATGGACAACGGGCTCCTGGACGAAGGACTGGGGACGGCGCCCTGCGACGACGAGTTGGTTCCCACGCGGACGAAAAAGGTCGTCGATCAGGGGCGTCTCGCGCTTTTCCTGTACAATGCGTACACGGCCATGAAGGACCGGACCGCGTCCACCGGGAACGGGATGCGCGGTGGGTTCAAGGGAGTGCCGGGCGTCGGCATCACGAATCTCTATATCGAGCCGGGAAGCATCTCTCCGGAGGAGCTTCTTTTCTCCACGTCGCGGGGTCTGTTCGTGACGGAGATCATGGGCTCGCACACGGCCAACCCGGTGTCGGGGGATTTTTCCGTTGGGGCGACGGGGTTCTGGATCGAGAAAGGAAAGAAATCCTACCCGGTGCGCGAGATCACCATCGCCGGGAACATCCTCGATCTCATGCGGAACGTCGATGCGGTCTGCAGCGACCTCAGGTTCTCCGGACGCGTGGGAAGTCCGACCCTCCGCATCAAAGGACTGTCAATCGGCGGGAAGTGAATTGATCTGCGGTCCTTCTCCTCTCCGGGCAGCACGGCACTTTTTCTCGTAAGACTGTTCCCCCATCTCGTTTGTCTGTTTCGTCATCCGTCATCTGCTGCTGTCTTCTGATCGTCCCCGGGCCAGACTTTCTTCTCGATCCTCTCCAGCAGTTGAGCGAACGTGCCTTTGTCGGTCGCCGCACATGTGACGCCGTCGAACCGCGCGGCGATCGCCCGCGCCCAGGCGGGGCTCACGAGGTCCACCTTGTTGAAAACAGTGAGCCGGGGGATCTCATCGAGGCCGATCTCGCGGAGGATCGTGTCCACCGACGACATCTGCTGTTCGAACCGGGGATTGCTGATGTCGACGACGTGCAGGATCAGGTCTGCGTCCCGCATCTCGTCCAGCGTCGCCCGGAAGGCGCCGAGCAGGTCCTCCGGCAGGTCCCGGATGAACCCCACGGTGTCGGTGATCACCACCTCGCGCTCGCGGGGAAAACGGAGCCTCCGTGTGGCTGTATCGAGCGTCGCGAAGAGCAGGTCTTCAGCCTTGACGTCCGAGCGTGTGAGGTTGTTGAAGAGGGTGGATTTGCCCGCGTTGGTATATCCGGCGATGGAAACAATGGGGATCGCGCTCCGCACCCGCCGCTCCCGCCG
>JBAIYC010000112.1:0-3457 GCA_037916085.1 Nitrospirota bacterium
AAGATGAACCGGCTCATGCAGACCCTGAACCGTGAGATCGAGGTCCTGGAACTGGGCCGCAAGATCCAGGGCCAGGCGCGGGATCAGATGCAGAAAGCGGAGCGTGAATACATCCTGCGTCAGCAGCTTTCTGCCATCCGGAAGGAACTGGGCGAGGAGACCGAGGAGGGATCGGAAGCAAAGGTTCTGCGGGACAAGATCGAGCAGGCGAAGCTGCCTCCCGAGGCCGAAAAGGAGGCCAAACGTGAGCTCTCCCGCATGGAGAAGCTCTCGCCGACATCTCCCGAGTTCTCGGTCATTCGCACCTATCTGGAATGGATGACCAGCCTGCCGTGGAACAAGCTTTCGGCGTCAGCCATCGACATTCTGAAGGCGCGGACCACACTCGACGAGGACCACTACGACCTGGACAAGGTCAAGAACCGCATTCTCGAATACCTGTCGGTCAAAAAGCTGGGCGAGGAACGGGGACAGATAACGGGAGCAAAGGTGCGCGAGCCCATCCTCTGCTTCTCCGGCCCCCCGGGCGTGGGCAAGACCTCACTGGGCCAGTCGATCGCCCGTGCGCTGGACCGGAAGTTCATCCGCCTCTCCTTGGGCGGTCTCCATGACGAGGCCGAGATCCGGGGCCACCGGAGAACTTACATCGGTGCCATGCCCGGACGCATTATCCAGGTCCTGAAGCGTGTGGAGACGCGCGATCCCGTCATTATGCTCGACGAAGTCGACAAGATCGGCGCTGACTGGCGAGGCGACCCGTCCTCGGCGCTCCTCGAAGTGCTCGATCCGGAGCAGAACAAGGACTTCCGCGACAACTATCTGGACGTGCCCTTCGACCTTTCGAAGGTCATGTTTATTACGACGGCGAACCAGTTGGAGACGATCCCGCCGCCGCTCCTGGACCGCATGGAGGTGCTCCAGCTTCCCGGCTATACCGAGCACGAGAAGCTGAACATCGCAAAGAAGTACCTCATCCCCAAGGAGATCAAGGCAAATGCCTTGAAGCCCGAGGAACTCGTGATCGAGGACGACGCCTTGCGGGGCATCATCAAGGACTATACTCGCGAGGCAGGGGTCCGGAACCTGGAGCGGGAGATCGCGAACGTCTGCCGCAAGGCGGCAAAGAACGTGGCGGAAGGGAAACCGGCGCCGATCACCGTGACGGCTGGAGCCCTCCACGACTTCCTCGGCAAGCCGAAGTTCTTCGCCGAAACATCGGTCATGATCGACCGCCCGGGCGTTGTGACCGGTCTTGCCTGGACGCCGGTGGGAGGGGACATCCTCTTCGTCGAGGCGACGACGATGCCCGGGAACAAGCAGCTTACGCTCACGGGCCAGTTGGGAGACGTGATGAAGGAATCCGCCCAGGCCGCTCTGTCCTATGTGCGGTCCCATGCCGCTGAACTGGGCATCAATAAGGACTTCTTCGAGAAGACCGATATCCACATCCATGTTCCCGCCGGGGCGATCCCCAAGGATGGTCCTTCCGCGGGCGTCACCATGACCACAGCCCTCGTATCGCTGCTGACCGGCAAGAAGGCGAAGAGCGACCTCGCCATGACCGGCGAGATCACCCTCCGCGGCAAAGTGATGCCCATCGGCGGCGTAAAGGAAAAGGTGCTCGCGGCCCGGCGGGCAGGCATCAGGACCGTGGTCCTGCCCGAGCGGAACATGAACGACCTCGAGGACGTACCCGAGGAACTACGTAAGGAAATGACCTTCATTCCAGTGGACCGCATCGATCAGGTCATCACTGCTGCGCTCGACGGAACGGGTGGCGCCTGAAGCCAGTCCACGTCATCATGACGGCCCCCGTTCAGAAAAGGCTGCCCTCGTGGCTGAAGGTCCGGCTCACGACGGGGCAGGGATTCATCAGGGTAAGCAATCGCCTCCGGGAAGGCGGACTGCGCACGGTGTGCGAGGGCGCTGCCTGTCCCAACCGGAACGAATGCTGGAATGCGGGAACAGCGACCTTTCTCATCCTGGGAGACCGCTGCACCAGGTCGTGCCGGTTCTGCAACATCCCGTCGGGAGACCCTCCTCAGATCGACCACAATGAACCGCTGCGTGTGGCCAAGGCCGTCTCGGCCCTCGGCCTCTCCTACGCGGTCGTCACGTCGGTGACGCGCGACGATCTTCCGGATGGCGGCGCGGCGATCTTCGCCGAAACGATCCGCGCTATCCGTCGCGATTCTCCGCGCTGCCGTGTCGAGGTCCTGATCCCCGATTTCCTGGGTTCTCCTGCGGCGTTGGACACGGTCCTCGATGCCGCTCCGGACGTTCTGAACCACAATGTTGAAACAGTGCCTTCGTTTTACCGCCTGGTCCGTCCTGAGGCGGATTATGAACGCTCCCTGGAGGTCATCGCCCGCACCTCGGAGAGGGGAGCCGTGACGAAATCGGGACTGATGGTCGGCCTGGGGGAGACTCTTGCCGAAGTGCAGAACGTGCTGCAAGACCTCCGCAGGGCAGGCTGTGACATCCTCACGATTGGCCAGTACCTACGGCCTCGCAGGGACCTCTTTCCGGTCGCGCGCTATTATCATCCCGAGGAGTTCGAAGAGCTTGGCCGCATGGGAAGAGCGGCGGGCTTCCAAGAGGTTCTTTCCGCCCCCCTCGTACGAAGCTCTTATCGCGCCGGGCGTGTGACCATGCGGAAAGACGGCATGGGCGCAACGGGAACGCCGTCAGCACAGTCATGAAGATATCCGTAATCGTGCCTACCTACAATCGTCCTCAGGCGCTCCGCCTGTGCCTGCTGTCCTTGGGAGAGCAGAGTGTGGGGCCTCAGGAAGTGCTTATTGCCGATGACGGCAGCGGTCCGTCAACACGGGACCTGATCGAGACCATGCAGCGGCAGCTGCGCGATCGTTTTCCGATCCGTCATGTCTGGCACGAAGATATCGGGTTCCGCAAGCCCAAGATCCTGAATGAGACGGTTCGACAGTCCTCGGGCAACTATCTGATTTTCATCGACGGCGACTGCATGGCGCACCGGCATTTCATCCGATCCCACCTCGAAGTGAGCGCGCCAGACACGATCCTGAGCGGAAAACGGGTCGATCTTGGCAAGGAGCTGTCCGAGAAGCTGATCGTAAAGGGTCAGATCATGAATTCCTTGTCCTTCATGCTGTTGAGGGACGCGGTCACAGGGATACGGCCGCGTTCGCGTAAGGTGGAGGAAGCATTGATGATCCGCAACAGTTTGCTCCGAAGAATGCTCCATCGGGATAGGATAACCGATGATGGGGTCTGGGGCTGCAACTTCAGCCTGTACAAGGACCTTTTCTACGCGATCAACGGCTGTGACGAAGATTTTCTTGACGGCTCAATTGAGGATAACGATCTGGGTATTCGGGTTCTGAATCGCGGTGACACGCTCAGGTCGGTCCGGAACCGCGCAGTGATATTCCATCTCTGGCACAAATCGACCTGGAGCTTTGAGAACGAAAAGTAC
>JBAIYC010000113.1:0-13871 GCA_037916085.1 Nitrospirota bacterium
GCGAAGCGGGAACTGTCGCCGCCCTTCCGCGAAGGCGTCCGCGTGGAGCAGGACCCGGAGGAGATCCTGCGATCCGTCCGCGACGTCCTGAACGACACCGCAACCTGGGCGCGGGATCACGCCGTCAAGGTGCAGAGCGCGGGGCTCTCCTGCCAGCGGTCGTCCTGCCTCGCCTGGAACGAATCTTCGAGGGAGCCGCTTTCGAAGGTCTTGAGCTGGCGCGACACGCGCGGCGCCGCAGTGATCGACGGCCTTTCGAAGAAGAAGGACCGTATCTTCGATCTCACCGGCCTTCCGCTCACGCCGTACTATTCAGCGTCGAAGCTCAGATGGATCCTTGAAAACGTTCCGTCGGGGCGGCAGAAATCCGCCGTGTTCGGGCCGCTCAGCAGCTTCCTCGCCCAACGGCTGACCGGTTCGCCGCAGGCGGTGATCGACCACACCAACGCGGCCCGAACCCAGCTGATGGACATCGGGACCCTCTCGTGGTCTCCTGAGCTTCTGGACCTCTTCGGGCTCGGTACGATACGACTGCCGGTGATCGTGCCGACACTAGGGGATTTCGGCAGGATGGCAACGCCCCTCGGACAGGTCCCCCTGTCCGCCTGCATCGGCGACCAGCAGGCGGCGCTCACGGGGCTGGGCGTGACCGCGGAAGGAGAGGGCGGGATCAATTACGGCACGGGAGCGTTCCTCCTGGTGAATACCGGCCCGCAGCTGAAGAGAGTTCCCGGCCTCATGTCATCCGTTCATTATTCAGATGATGGCCAAAGGCGATATCTGCTTGAAGGCAGTGTACATGCGGCAGGTGACTCACTGGAGTGGCTCAGAACCCGGTTCGGGCTCTTTGGCGGGCATGGCGATGTGGATGATCTTTGCTGGAAAGCATCGACCGACGTTGTGGCATTCCTCGCCATGAGCGGGACCGGAGCGCCGCACTGGGAGAGCGGCATGCCCGGCGGCATCTGCGGGTTGACCGCGGGGAGCGGCCCGGCGGACGTGATCCGCGCCGCTGTCGAAGGAATAGCCTTCTTCATCCAGGACATTGAAGAGAGGATGACCGGGGCCGGCGTCATACCGAAAATCTTCGTCGCCTCAGGAGGGCTTTCTTCCCTGAGCTACCTCATCCAGGCGCAAGCGGACCTCTTTGGCAAGAACGTCGCCCTGAGCCGCTCTCCGGAAGCCTCGGCGCAAGGCGCCGCTTTCCTGGCCGGCCTCGCTCAAGGAAGCTGGAACGCCGGCGACATCCCTTCCCTCACCGAGCGGGAAGAACCGACGGCGCCCCGTACAAACCCGGGTCTTCAGAGGAGACGCCGCCGCTGGACCGAGCTTCACACCATCCTTCGCGGGTTCGAACATATCTGAGTTCGGTAAGACGCACCGCAGGTGTGCGCTGAAGCACCTAGCCTCCGATGTATCCGCCCGCGAAATCGGGTCCCGCTGCCACCTCGGGCGGCTGAACGGAGACGATGTTCTCCACCTTTTCGACAGACCCCTTCCAGTCATAGGGGCACGCATGCGACAGGATCTGCAGTTTCCAGTCGATCTGGTCCGCGAGCTCCAGCAGGTGCCGTTCAAAATGCTTGAACGGTTCGCTCTCCTTCCCGTAGGTGAATTCCAGTTCATCCTTCATCGTCAGGATCTTGAGCCTGACTGCCTCCAGTTCGCTGTACACGTCATCGCAGAACGACTTCGTCATGGCGTCCATTCCACCCTTCTTTACGTCCTTTGTGCTTCCCATCGTACTCTCCTCCTCTCGCTCCGGCCGCCTTGCGCTCAAGCGGCTCATCATGTCACTGGTCCACTTGCCAATTGACCAATGTCCTCCGGATCACCGGCAGAATTGATCTCCGGGTGCTCCACCATGCCCGCCCTCAAGGAATCGATGCTACGGTCCAAGAGCTCTTTGGCGCCTCTGCACTCATGCCGCACGTAGTGCAGGAACGAACCGGCAACCATGATGGGCCCCTGGAAGAACGTCTTCTCGTCGCTCTCGGCCATCAGCCGCCATTCACCTTCCCATTTCCCGTGGGCCTCGAAATGTCTCCGTTCGTCGAGACCTTCTGTTCCTCGCCCCGAATTGCTCTCTCCCTCTCCTGCCGCCCAAAAGAGCGGTATCGCCGCGGCCCTTTATGCCGCAGCCGGGACTTCGACCAGCGATTTCAGGCTCCGCAGGGCCGCCTCGTAGTCCGGGTGTTCGGAGAGCTCGGGAACGATCTCGACGTAGCGCACCCGGTCGTCCTTGTCCAGGATGAACACGGACCGGGCGAGCAGTCTCAGCTCCTTGATCAGGACCCCGAAAGCCATGCCGAACGCCGCGTCCCGGTGGTCCGACAGGGCAACGACCCTTTCGATACCGGCTGCTTCGCAGAACCGGTCGATCGCGAACGGCAGGTCCATGCTGATGTTCATCACCACAACGTCGGCAGGCAGGCTCGCCGCCTCACTGTTGAACCGGCGAAGTTGAACGTTGCAGACGGGCGTATCCAGCGACGGCGTTACGCTGATCACCTTGATCTTCCCGGCGTACTGCGAAAGCCGTACAGCTTTCAGGTCCCTGCCGAGGACCGAAAAATCCGGAGCGATCTCCCCTTTCCGTATAGCCGTCCCCAGCAGCGTCAGCTGTTTTCCTTTGAACGTTATCGTTCTTCCGCCTTCCATGATCTTCGCCTCCTCATCCTTCCGCATACGCGTCCCACAACTTTTCTATTTATAGGATATATCCTGTCCTGTATATAGTCAAGGCACGGAACGCAGCTGTCTAACTTCAGGTGAAAAGACTCGGGTCAGATCTGGGCTATCTAGAGGAAGGCGATCCGCGTCGGCGCACCGGTCTCATTGCGGAATGATCAAGGTCGCGACCGCCAGGATCCGGGAACACAGCCCGATCGGATGGCATGTCAGGACGGAGACGTCGGGCGCGTCTTGGGCGGGCGCCGAAGCGCGGGCGCGGGCCGCTTCAGTCGGCCCCGGTTCCCGGCCCGAGGCTGACTTCGACGAAGCCGGAAGGCCGTATCAGCCGTGCAAAGACGTCACGGACCTCTTCCGCAGTCATGTCAAGGTACCTCTGCGCCGCGCGGACCGGCTCGTCAAGCGGCAGTCCGTCGACCGACCGCGAGAGCAACCCGCCGGCAACGGCGTCGACGCTCGCCTCGGAAAGCGGGACCCCCCGGAGCAGCAGCGTCTTGGCCTGTCGCAGCTCGGAAGGGTTCAGAAGGTCCGTCTGCATCTCGTGCAGGTCGTACTCCACCATGGACCGGGCGAGGGACGCATTGGGAGGATCGCAGGCGAAGGAGACGCCGAAGACCGTACGCGTCCTGCCCGCCTCCAGGAAGGAATCAACGCTGTAGACCAGCCCCGCCTTCTCGCGCAGGTCGCGGTAGAGCCGCGAGGCGTAGAAGGCTCCGGAGAGAACGCGGTTGCCCAGCTCAAGCCGGTAGAAGTCGGGATGGGGTCGTGTGATCCCCACCGTTTCGGCAAGCATGACCTCTGTCTGCACCCTGCTGGCGTCGGGCACGGACGTCCTCTCCGGCCTGTTCGGCGGGACCGGCGGATAGTCGGTGTCCGGTTTCGGTCCCTCGATCCGCCATGCTCCGAAATACTTCTCCACAGCCGTTCGCGCCTGTGCCGGCGTCACCTTGCCCGCGACGACGATGGTCGTCATGTCAGGGCGGAATACCTTCCGATAGTAGGACTTCACGTCATCCAGGGTGACTGCGGCGACGGTGCGGGGTGTGGCCTGCCTCAGCCTGGGGTCCTTTTCGGAATAGAGCCCGCGCTCCAGGGCTCGCTGCGAGAGATACCCCGGGCTCCGGAGCCGGCCGGCAACGACGCCCGCCAGTTCCTCCTTCACGACAGCAAAGGCCGTTTCGGGAAGGGCCGGCCGCAGGAGGTTCGCCGCGAGGAGCTCCATCGCCCGGTCGAACCGGTCCGCGAGCACGCGAACCGAGAAGCTCGTCCCGCCGGTTATGTCCGCGGCGATGTCATCCTGGGCAGCCTGAAAGGCGACCCGATCGAGCGATGTGGTGCCGTAGGAGAAGAGGCTGTCCAGAACCTCGGCTACGCCTTCCTTGCCCGGAGGCGTCTGGAGATCGGGATTATTCCTGATCCTGCCCATCACGGTGACCGAGGGGCTGATCGACTCCGGCTGCACGATCAGGCGGATCCCGTTCGGCAGGTCCATGACCGAGGGATGCACGCGGGAGGAAGGCAGCGCCGGAAGCCGCTCTACCTTCTTCGCCCAAGCGGGCAGTTCGACCGCCGTCGTGCGCGAAGGCGCGAAGGACTCCCCGCCGCCGAACCCTTTGGGCGCCACGGGCCGGCCCGAGGGACGCGGCGTGAGCACCGCCGTGAACGCGCTGTCGATCAGGAGATACTGCCTCGCCACGCGGTTCACGTCCTCCACGGTGACCCGGCGCACCGCCTGGATATCGTCGTCCGGCGAGGAGCGGCCTTCCACGGCCAGGGCCTGCGACCAGGAAGCCGCAAGACCGGAGATGGAGTTCTTCTGGAATTCGGCATCGGCGATCTCATGCCGCTTCGACGCCTCAACGATCTCCGGAGGTACGCCGTTCTTCACATAGCCGGCGATGATCGTCTTCACCTCCGCCACGAGGGCATTCCCGTCCCCTCCCTGCGGAAAACCGGCCGCCGCATAGCAGAATCCCGCTTTGGGCAGAGCATCGCCGTCGAATTCCGTAAAGAGCGCCTTGCCCCGGGCGACCAGCGCGGCAAGTTCGCCCCGCTGGCTGTCCAGCGCGTCAGCAAGGATCTGGCCTGCGACATAGTCGGGGCTGTCAAAGCCGGGAAGACGGAAAGCGACGATCGCCGTTCCCGTCGACGCGTCCGTGTCAAGCTCGGTATGGCCGGCCTTGACCGGGTGCAGCACCACCTCCCGGCGCTGCGGCACGGGCCGCCGGGGAATCCCTTCAAATGCCTTGCGGACAAGGACGAGCGCCTTGTTCGGGTCCACATCTCCCACGATGACAAGAATGGCGTTGTTCGGCGCGTACCACGTTTCATGGAACTGCTTCAGCATGGCGCCCGTGGTCTTCTCGAAGGACGGCCGCGTGCCGAGCGCGTCATGGGCATAGGGAGTGTCCGCGAAGAGGTGTTCCTGGAGCTTCATGCTGAAGAGGTACTGGGGATTGGACAGGTCCTGAGCCACCTCCTGCTCGATGGCGCCCCGCTCCTCGCGCCACAGGTCCTCGGTGGCCTGCACACCGGCCATGCGCACGGCCTCGAATTGCAGCGCGACATCAATGTCCTCACTCGGCACGGTCAGGAAGTACTGCGTTACGGTCTGCTGCGTATCGGCGTTGAACTCCCCTCCCAGAAGCGCCATGATGCGTGAAAGCTGGGCAGCCGACAGGCCTGGGCTGCCCCGGAACATCATGTGCTCCAGCGCATGCGCCATGCCGGGAAACCCTTCGGGCGCCTCGTTGGCGCCCGCAAGATAGTTCACCTCCGTGGTCACCACCGGCGCGAGGTCATTCTTCACGATCACGACGCGAAGGCCGTTCGCCAGCGTCGCGCGCAGGACCCCCTCCTCCGACGCACGGGCCGCTGCCGGAAGGGAGAGGATGAGGACAAGGAATGCAAGAAGCGCCGCCACCGGCGCGAACCGTCTGACCGACCTCATGGTGATCACCTCGATAAGTGGATTGAGCGTATCGCGGGAAGAAGGACACATCATGCCGCTAGGTCCATTCTAGCGCGAAGCAGCAGGATGTCAATCGCCGCCCGGACCGGGAGCGCAGCCGCCTATTCTCCCGATGCACAGAGGCCGCACCAGAAAGAACCCGAGGACAAAACCGCCGACGTGGGCCCACCAGGCGATGCCCCCGCCGGAATGAGACACTGCCAGCGACGCAGCTCCGGAGATGAGCTGCAGTAAGAACCAGAAGAGCATGAAGAACAATGCCGGCACCTCGAAGAAGAGCGGGAAGATCAGCACGGGAACGAGCATCATGATGCGGGCACGGGGAAAGAGCCGCAGATAGGCGGCCATCACGCCGGCGATGGCGCCTGAGGCCCCGATGACAGGCATTGTGGAATTGCGGCTCACAATGAAGTGGACCAGATTAGCGGCGACCCCGGCCAGCAGGTAGAAGAGCAGGAACCGCAGGGGCCCCATGCGGTCCTCCACGTTGTCCCCGAAGAGGTAGAGGAACCACATGTTTGCGATGATGTGGAGCCAGCTGCCGTGAAGGAACAGATTGGTGATGAAAGGCCAGTAGGTGTCCAGCGGATAGCCGGCCAGCTCCGCCCAGGCAGGATGGGAATACCGCGCCGGCACCAGGCCGAAAAGATTGATCGCATCGTTCAGGACCCCTTCAGGAAGGCTGAGCTCCAAGAGAAAGACCAGGACGTTCACGCCTATGATGAAAACGGTCATCACCGGGAAGTGCACTCTCGGGACGGTATCCTTGATCGGGAACATGCTTTGTATATAGCATAAAGACGGACCGGGAGCAATCGCAGGACGCCCGGCGCTCCGTGCACGGGAACGGGCAGGATAGGTAAAGGACGGGAAACGATGCTCAGAAGGGCAGTTTCAACCCCAAGCGTTTCAGCAGAGCGCCGCCAGGAAGCCGCCGTTCAATGCCCGAGAAAAGCGACCGGGAAAGGTAGGTCATCAGATGCTTGCTTTCCACGACTTTCTTTAATCCTACGACCCACGCCCCTTTCCTGAACATGTCCCCGCGGACAAAGACGCCCATTTCTCGCCCAATCGAGACAAGTTGAGGCTTGTAGCGCGGCTCGTAACGCATCTGCGTCCTGCCGCGCAGGTCAGAGGATATGTTGATGCCTGCAACAACACCTTGGTCCTGGGCATGGTAGGCCAGCCGCTGGAGCGACAAGGGGCCGTCGGGCCCCTGCACGGCCGCAACATCGCCGATGGCAAAGAGACGATCGTCGGCCGGCGAATGGAGCCTTTCGTTCACGATGAGCCATCCCGCCCGGTCTTTCGCAAGTGACATATCGCCGATGAGCGAGGACGGCTTAATCCCGCCGGTCCAGATCAACATGGAATAGGGGATTGCCGTGGCATCTCCGAGGCTGAGCGAATCTTTCCGCACTTCCGTTATACGCTGGCCGGTCACGATCGTGACCCCCTGTTGCCGCAGGTACCCCTCAACAAAAGCTTGTGCCACGGGCGGAAAACCGGGCAGGAGCTGCTGCCGTGCCTCTACCAACGTTATCGTGACCGTTCTTCCTCCGGCAGGGCCGAGTTCATGACCGCTGTTCTTGATGAGGTCCAGAAGCTCCCCTGCGACCTCGACCCCCTCCGTGCCTCCTCCTGCAAGCACCAGATGGATGTCCTTCCGTTCCTCCTCCAGCAGGCGGACCAGTCGGTTGTGGATCTTCTCCGCGTCGTCCGGCGTGCGGAACCGAAAGGAGTTTTCTTCCGCACCGGCCACGCCGAAGAAATGGTTTTCCGCTCCCAACGCCAGAACGAGGTAGTCATAGTCGTACGACGCAGCTGTCGCCTTCAACCGCCGGTTCACAGGATCTATCGCCGTGACCGTATCCTGAACAAAGCGGATGTCGGCGGGCGCCAAGACCGTCTTGAGCGGGATCTGGATGCTTCGCCTCGTGATCTTGCCGGAACTCACTTGATGAATTGATGGGAGGAAGGAATGGAACTCGCTCCGGTCGATGAGTGTAATCGCGACGGCATCTCCTGCGAGGCTTCTGAGGGTAAGGGCTGCCTCCAGTCCTCCGAAACCTCCTCCCACGATCACGACAGCGGTGGTCATTTCCCGTCTCCTTCCGTCCCCTCTGCTCGATGGACGATTCCTGTTCCTTGAACGTGACCTCGTCCGATCATACTGCTCCCTCTCAGATGCACTAGCCGGACATGAGCTCACAGGGCAGGAAGCAATCCGCTCCTGCACTACGCTACGCCGCGTCCGCAGGACCAGAACATCATCATCTCCTGGTCGCCTTCTCCAGGGCGTCGCGCAGGTTCTCGAACGAATAGGGCTTCTGGATGAAACCGGCGAATCCCTTGCCCGGCATCCGCCTCATGGACTCCTGCTCGTCATACCCGCTGGAAAGGATGACCTTCACGCCGGGCTTGATACGGACCAGCTCCGTGAACGCTGTCACGCCGTCCATGTTCGGCATGGAAAGATCAAGGATGACGCAGCTGATGTTCTCAGCGTGCTTCCTGAAGATCTCTACGGCGTCCCGGCCGTCGACTGCGGTAAGAACCGGCAGGCCCATCAATTCAACCATCTCCTGACAGACCATGCGGACGATCTCCTCATCATCGGCCACGAGGACCGTCCCGCTCACCGCGGCCGCTCCGGTCTCTGCGGCGTGACCGCCGGCCTCTGCGCCGCTCTCCGTCCCTGCGTCCCCCAGCGCGGGGAAGAGGATGCGTATCGAGGTGCCCCCGCCCGGGCTGCTGTCGACAAAGATCGCGCCCCCGTGCCCCCGGACGATGCCCAGGATCGCCGACATCCCGAGCCCGCGGCCCGGAGCCTTGGTAGAGAAAAAGGGATCGAAGAGCCGCTGCTGCGTCTGTTCGTCCATCCCGCACCCCGTATCGGACACTTCAAGGCAGACGAACCTGCCCGGAGGCGGCACGTCATCGATCCAGCTCATCATCAGGCGGCTGGTATCGCATTCCTCCACTCCCGTCGTGATGGCGATCCTGCCGGACGCCTCGCCGATCGCTTCCGAGGCGTTTGTGATGAGGTTCATGATCACCTGCTGGACTTGGCCGGCATCTGCCTCGATGGACGGCAGAGGGCGGCCCAGGCGGACGTCCAGCGTGGCCGTCCGTGCCGCGCTCGACCGGAAGAGGTGCGCATTCTCTTCTACCAGTCCGTTCAGGTCCATGGCCTTGAGCACGAACTTTCCCTTGCCGGAATAGGCCAGCATCTGGCGCGTCAGGTCCGCGGCGCGGCGGGCGGCCTGCGCGGACTTTTCGATGTTCGCGCGCACAGGCGAATCGGCGGGAACGTTTCGAAGCGCAAGATCGAGGTTGCCCAGGATGGCCATCAGGAGGTTGTTGAAGTCATGGGCGATGCCTCCGGCCAGGACGCCTAGGCTTTCGAGCTTCTGGGCATGGAGCAGCCGCCGCTCCAGATCCAGGCGCTCCTGCTGGGACCTCCTCCGGTCCGTGATGTCGATCCAGGAACCGAGGATCTCCGCCGGATCGCCATCTGCGTTCCGCACCAGCTTCAAGGCATCATGCATCCAGCGCCAGGTCCCGTCCTTGTGCCGGAAGCGATATTCATGCGTGTGCGTGCCCTGTTCGAACAGGGCGGAAAGGCCGTCGAATACGCGCTGCCGGTCATCGGGATGGATGTTGGCGGCCCAGAAGCCGGGATCGGCAAGGAAATCCTCTGCCGCATGGCCCAGTTGATGCACGACGTTCTCCGTAATGAAGGTCGCTCCGAAATCGCCCGACGGCCTGCAGGTGTAAATGACCGCGGGCGAATTGGACATCATGAACTGCAGTCGCTCCTCGCTCTGACGCACCGCCTCCTGCAGCCGCTTGCGCACGGAAATGTCCCTCACGACGCCGAAACAGGCCTTCCGTCCTTCGTAATCTATCAGCCGGGCACTGATCTCCACCGGCATGACCGAACCATCCTTCCTGATATGGGCCGATTCGAAGACAGCCATGCCGGACCGGGATACCTGGGCGAGCCGTTCGGAGACCCTGGCCGCGAACTCAGGCGGATCGAGACGGCTCACATGCAGGGACAGCATTTCCTGCTTTGTGTATCCGAGGCGGGTATACCCGCTTTGGTTGATATCGATGAACTGCCCGTCGAAGTCCATGATGAAGATGCCGTCAGTGGCAGAATCGAAGAGCGTGCGGTACTTCTCCTCGCTCATCCGGAGCGCTTCCGCAGCCCGCTTGCTTTCGGTGATGTCGGTGACGATCGATATGAACCCCTTCAGGTTGCCGTCGGCGTCGTGCAGGTAGTCCCAGTCTATTTGCAGATCCACCACAGACCCGTCCTTCTTCCTGCTCTTCGTTACATAGGGGACGGGGGTCGGCTGCTGCTTCACCAGGTAGGCGAGATAATCCCGCAATGACTCCCGCTCGCGGTCGGACGGCTGCAACTGCCAGATGATCTTGCCGATGAGTTCTCCATTTTCATATCCCAATATCCGGTGATGCGCCCGATTGCTGTAGGTGATCACGCCGGAACAGTCGTTTTCCTGGACGCCGTGGATCAGCCTATCAAGCAGCACCCGGTACCGCTCTTCGCTCTCCCGCAGCGCCTCCGCGGCACGCTTGGCCTCGGTAATGTCAGTGCACACCACCAACGTATACGCGTGCGTACCCTCGCGGTCGCGGATCAATGATACGGCGATCCGCCCCCAGACCACTGCTCCGTCCTTTCGAACATACCGTTTTTCGATCTCATATCCCTGTCGTTCGCCGGCCATCAGCGAGCGGAACAGATGGACATCGATGTCGATGTCCTCGGGATGGGTGAATTTCGTGAAATGCATCCCGATGAGCTCCGCATGGGGATATCCGAGGAACCGGCAGTCCGTATCGTTCGCCTCGACCACATAGCCGTCCCGGTCCGTGATGGCCACAGCGACCGCCGCATTCGCAAAGAAGCTCCGGTACCGCTCTTCGCCCTCCCGAAGCGCCTCCTCGGCCCGCTTGCGATCTTCTTCCATCTCCATGGTGCCGAGGGCGTGTGAGATGTCGATCCCGAGCTCCGTCAGGAGCTTCCGCTCGTCATCGGTGAAGAAGCCCGTCTCCGCAGCATAAAGGTTCAATGAGCCGATGACCTTGTTCTTCAGACGGAATGGTATGGCAGCCGAAGACAGGTACCCGCGCCTGAGGGCTTCGTCCCTCCACAGCAGCATCCGGGAGTCCGTCGCGATATCGTCACAAATGACCAGTTCCCCCTTTCGCACTGCCGAGCCGGTCGGGCCTTTCCCTGTCGACTGGTCGCCGGTGCGGATCGTAAGCATCTCGAGGTACCCCGCATCCTCTCCCGCGTGCGCGACAGACCGCACGATGCCGCTCGCCTCGTCGACCAGGCCTATCCAGGCCAGCTTGAACTGGCCGATCTCCACCGCCACACGGCAGATGGTACGGAACAGTTCATCGCGGTCCCTGGCACGGACAATAGCCTGGTTGACCTGGCCGAGCAGCGCATAGAGCCGCGTGATATAACTGACCCTCCTCTCGGCCCGCCTTTGTTCGGTGATATCGAGGAACGATGCCATCATGCCGATGGGCGCCCCCGTCCTGCCCCGGATCATGCTCGCGGACAACTGCACGGGGAACCGGCTGCCGTTCTTCCTCTCTGCCGTCAGCTCCCCGGACCATCTCCCCCGTTCGACGAGTTCCTCGATGATCCGTTCTGCCTCTTCTCCGGACTCCCAGAACGATATCGCGGGGCGGCCGAGGACCTCGCGGGCGGCCTCATATCCCCACATCGCGAGAAAAGACGGATTCGCGAATGTGAGCATCCCGTCCATGTCAGCCAGGGCGATACCGTTGATGGAGGACCGGATCGCCTGGTCCCGGATCTCCAGTTCCTCGTCGCCCTGCGCTCCCGCGCCGCAGGATTCAAGCTTCGCCACCCGCTTGCGGAGGCGTTCCAGTTCTTCCCGCAGCTCGGGCATGGTCCTGTCACTCTCGCTCATGGTTCTCCTGTCCTTCGGTATTCTGCGATCGAATCGCTCCTCGCCGCGCCGATGCCGGAAAGGGCAGTCTCTTTCGTCCTCAGTATACCAGATACCTTGGAACGATTACAATGTCAGATGTGTTCCAACCGGGCTCAGGCCGTTGTGTAGACGGCCCCTCTGTGCTAACCTTAACCATGGTCCCGACCGCTCTCGACGGCCCCGGCATGACAGGGTTCTGACATGATCATCGAAGAAACCATCCTCATCAACGCCGACATCAAGAGAATCTGGAAGACCTTCACGGACCTGACACGCTGGGCGGACTGGAACACCGTGGCCACGGACGCAGCGTCGGATTCTGGCCGCATCGAGGAAGGCGAGAAGTTCACCTTCTGCCTCCGGGTCTTCACCGTGCCGATTGTGCTGGAACCGGAGGTCGAGGAGGTCGTACCCCACGAGAAGGTGGTCTGGAGCGGCGCGATGTCCGGCATCTCCTCGCGCCACGAATTCCTGTTCCAGCAAGTCGCGAACGGCGTGCTGGTCACGAGCCGCGAATCCTTCCGGGGCCTGCCGCTGCTCTTCGGCAACCTCGCCTTCCCCAAGGGGAAAGTGCGGGAGCTGACGGTCGGAATGCTCAGGGATTTGAAAACAGCAGCAGAAAAGAACTGAAGAAACATCCCTTTTCGCCAAGGGCCTCCGTGGTATAATAGCGGCATTCGAGTCTATCACGATGAACAAGATCACCCTCGGCATCAGCTCCTGCCTCCTCGGCAATCCCCTGCGCTACGACGGCGGCCACAAGCATGACCGTTTCCTTACCGGCACCCTCGGCAGGTACGTTGACTGGGTGCCAGTCTGTCCGGAGGCGGCATGCGGGCTCGGCGTTCCGCGCGAGGCAATGCATCTCGTCGGAACTCACTCATCCCCCGCGCTCAGGACCGTCTGGACCGGCGTGGACCACACATCCCGCATGCGCAGGTGGTCGCAGGGTGAGCTCAGGGTCCTCGCAGAGATCGGTCTCTGCGGTTTCGTGTTCAAGGCACGGTCGCCCAGCTGCGGCGTCAGCGACACAAAGGTCTTTGACGCGAAATGCCGCGTACGAAGCACCGGCCACGGGATCTTCGCACGGGCTGTCATCGAGGGATTCCCTTTCCTTCCCGTCGAGGACGAGGAAAGGATGCATGATCCCCCGCTTCGGGAGAATTTCATCGAGCGCGTCTTCGTGTACCGCAGGTGGCAGGACCACGTACGGGAGGGCCTTTCGCTCGGCGGCCTCGTCTCGTTCCACAGCGACCACAAGTATCTTGTCATGGCTCACAGCCTGAAGCATTACTCGGCTCTCGGAAGGCTGGTCGCTTCAGGGAAGAAAATGCGATTGGCGGAACTTCATGCACGCTATATTAGAACGTTGATGGAGGGACTCAAGCTCCAGGCCACAACGAAGAAGAACGCCAACGTCTTGCAGCATATGGCAGGATACTTCAAGGACAAGGTATCGACAGAAGAAAGGAAGGAACTTCAGGCGGTCATCGCAAGCTACCAAGATGGTCTCGTGCCGTTCATCGTTCCCGTGACCTTGCTTAATCATTATGTAAGGATGCATAAAGAAACCTATCTCGCACGCCAGCACTACCTGAAGCCCTCACCCCCGGAGCTCATGCTCCGGAACTACGCGTAGTAGAACTCCAGTTTATCTATCATCTCTCTCTATTCGGTCATTGCGAGGAGCGCCTTTTTGCGACGCGGCAATCTCGTAGTTCCTCAGTTCTTAGCCGCGAGTTTGCGGGGTTTATCCCGAGCGGAGGAGATACGAGATTGCTTCGCTACGCTCGCAATGACAAGCGAAGGACCTGCCCACAAAGACAATTAAAGACTCTTTTACCCGAATACACCCCTCTTCTTTTGCATTCCCGCCAGTGATGAAAGCCCTTTTTGCAGACCTGCAAAGAGAATGAAGTGGCTGTTCTCCGGAAAATCAACCACTTCCGTTTTGGCACGGGGACTGCAATATACTGGGCAAGGAAGCACGAAAAGGAGGGCTCGAAAATGAAGAACTCAATGGCAAGAAAAGGTGCATACCTCGGGGCTGGTGCAGGTCTGGTCCTCTTCGCGATCTTCGGACTTCTTCCGGGCAGCCTCATCGGCGGCGCCATGGGCATCAACGTGGCGGGCTGGTTCTTCGGGCTTCCGCTGCAGCCGAGCCTCATCTCCCGGGCCATCGTGCTGCTCTCGATGCTCCTGGG